>SUTP01000101.1 GCA_015062815.1 Methanosphaera stadtmanae
TTTAAGAAAAAAAATATTTCCAGAAAAAAATAATACCAAACAACACAAATCAAAAATTAAGTTGACAGCATTGACTTTTTTTTAATAAAATTAAGATAATTGCCAAATATATTGAACTTATTGAATCAATTTTTATAATAAAATTCAAAAAAATACCCCTTAACTATTTATTTAACATGTTTCATAATTATTATAATATATTTGATGATTAATAGACGAATTAAAGAGGCTGGTTTATTGAATTATTTTAAACTGATACTTAAAAATCCATTCAGAAATAAAACTCGCAGTTTACTAGCAATAATTGGAATAGCTATAGGAATTGCTACAATTGTTGCACTAGGCTTAATTACAGCATCTCTTGAAGATTCAACAGAAACAACATTAAAAGATGGTTCTGCAGAGATAACTGCTACCAAGATTGGCAGTTCCATGGGAACATCTTCTGGAAATTTAAATGAAAGTTATGTTGAAAAATTATCCCAAATTGATGGTGTTGAAAAGACGACAGGACTGCTTGAAACAAATGTTATTGACACTAACAGTACTAGTGAATCAAGCCGTTATGGTTTTAGTTTATATGGAGCAAATGCTAGTGATTTAGATATTGTTGGAATCAACAAAATTAATGGTAGTGTTTATAATGAAGAAAATGATGAATTAATTGTAGGTAAAAGTCTTGCCGATGAAGAAAATTATACCATAGGAGATACTATTGATGTATATGGTAATGAATATAAAATCACTGGAATATATGAAACTGGTTCATTATTTTATGATTCTGCCATGTACACTAGTCTAAACAGATTACAGAATATTACAGACAATGAAGATGAAATTTCAAGTATTGCTGTGAAAATTAAAAAAGATGCTAATTTAACCACTGTTAATGATAAGATTAAAAATGAATATAATGATACTCTAAACACCATCACTACAGAGGAAATGGCTCAAACTATTGATGATACTCTTGGCATGATCAATTCTGCAACAACAGCAATTGAAGCTCTGGCTATAATTATTGGTGGTCTGGGTGTTATAAACACTATGATGATGACTGTTTTTGAAAGAACACGTGAAATTGGTGTTCTAAAATCAGTTGGATGGAGTAAAAAAAGAATATTGAGTATGATAATGGGAGAATCAATAGTTTTAACCATTATTTCTGGCATTATTGGTTCAGTTCTAGGATTAATTGCTGTAATAATATTGTTTAAATATACTGGCGATGATATGACCCTAGTATTTAATATTAACATATTTATCAAGGCATTTATGGTAGCATTAAGTGTGGGAATTATTGGTGGTTTATACCCTGCTATTAAAGCATCCAAACTATCACCTACAGAAGCGTTAAGATATGAATAGGAGGATTTCTATGCCAAATATCGTTGATATTAAGAATTTGAAGAAGTTTTATGATAATGGTGAAACTAAAGCATTAAATGGTATTAATCTTAAAATAGAAAAAGGTGAATTTGTATCAATTATCGGACCTTCAGGCAGTGGTAAATCCACCCTACTTAATATGATTGGTGCACTAGACACACCAGATAGTGGAAGCATTATCGTTGATGGAATAGATTTAAATAATTCAAAAGAGAATTTATCAAAGTTTCGCAGCCAAAAGATTGGATTCATATTTCAACTTCATAATCTAATTCCTAACCTCAATGTACTTGAAAATGTTCAAATACCATTAATTGGAAAAAACATTAGAGTAAATAAGAAAAAAGAGAAAAAAGCAATAGAATTACTTAAAAATGTAGGATTAGAAGATAAAATTTATCAAAATCCCACCAAGATGTCTGGTGGACAAAGACAACGTGTTGCTATTGCAAGAGCTTTAGTAAATGAACCTTCAATCATCATTGCAGATGAACCTACAGGAGCACTCGATACAAAAACAAGCCAAAAAATTATGAAATTATTAAAACAGTTACACCAAGAACGTAATGTAACATTAATAGTAGTTACACATGATCCCACAGTAGCCAATCAGGCAGATAGAATAATCACAGTACGTGATGGTCAAATAGTAAATATTTCAGAAGATTCACCAATAGAAGATAGTGAAAAAGAAAAAAATACTGAAGTGAATATTGACTTTGTTGATTATGTGAATAATAATAGTTATGACATAAATAATCCTAAACGTATTATGTTAAAAATGAATGATAAAAATATGGGATTAAATATAATATCATTGACAAGTTCCCAAATAAAAACAGCCCGATTAAATGAAGAAAAGGGTATTGGAACTTTTCAAGAAAATATAGTTCATATGGGTGCTTATAGTTTTAAAGGTGAACAAATTCCTTTAGAATTAGTACAGACAAAACTTCCTGCAGGTATCGTAGACAAGATATCTGATAAAATCATTAAATACAGTTTATATGGAGAATAATATTTTGTGTATATTGTTCTTCTTAGATATTAATGTTAAAATAATTAGAAAAAATCCGAAATATTACTACAGGACGTGCTAGAATTTCCTGAATATGATTGAAATTATGAAAAATTTTTAAGGAGAATATATTATTCCCCTACCATTACTTCCAAAGTAATAACTATAATGTCTTTGACTACTTCTACTGTTTGCACGTATTTGTTCATCATAGATATCTTCTAAAGCATATTGATTCTGTTGTTGCATATACTCTGATTTCTGCTGATCATAATTATCAAAGTATGATTTTTGTTCAGCAGTTAATCCATTATCCTTAATGTCCAATGTGAGAATAGGTGTATCATTTTTATAATACATTTTGAGCATTATACAATCATAACGTCCATTATCAACCATTAAACTATGAGTGACTACAATATTCTCCTTCAATTTAAATGTTCCCTTTGTTGCATATGCTATACCCCGAACATTTTCATCAGGAAGAAAATATGTATAATTATCCACAGTATTATTTGCATAAGCACCTTTTAATCCACTATCCCCTTCATAGGTAGTGGTATTGTGATCATTATATTCAAATACAAACTGATTTGTATTGAATTCATGTTTTTCATTAATAATACTATAATCTTCATCAGATAAAGCTGTTAAACTAGTAATCGATGATAAAATCATTACCAGTAACAATATCATTATTAATCTATTTTTCAACATTACATTCATCTCCCCTATGATTTTCTTTAATACTAATTTTTACAAAGCATATTATTAATATATTAAGTTTTTCTAATATATTTTAAAAATAACAAAATAGGAGGATATTATGAGAACTAAAAATGTAATTCTATTAGGAATAATTGCAGTAATATTAATTCCTATACTTGTTTATGCTGGAACGATTATAACACAAGCAAGTGAAAATAATACAACAGATAATACGAGTGTAAATATAACATTAAATGATACAAACACTACTGAAGATAATACAACAACTACACAGAAATCTAAAACAAAATCTAGCACCCAATCAAGCAGTAAATCCAATTCACCATCAATAGTAAAAGACGAAGTACGATATAATTACCAAGTCGATGATGGTAGTTATTATAGAGAAATAGAATATTCTGATGGTAGTTTTAAACAATATGATTTAAGAGGTAATGAGATTAGTCCTGGAGATATGACCTAAAAGAATATTGGTTAAATAGAGATTATATACCCTAATTAACTATATATTCATAAATATATCTTCAAGATGATCTTTATCATCAATTATTTTATCAAAATCCAACAAACCATCAGTAAAATAATAAGAAGGGAAAGAACTCTTTTGACACTTTTCTACAAAAATATCTTGATTCCAATCACTTAAATTGAATTCATATTCTTCCAATATATCACTTAAAATATCCATTAAATCTTCTTTTGAATATTTTTTACCCTTATATATAAATTTATTTTTATCCACTAATTTAAGGTTTAATTTTTCAATGAATAATGTGCCATTATGCTCATATGCCCAGGATTCTTGTTTTAATATACTGTTGTGTTCTTTAAACCATTGTCTAAATATATCTTTAGGAGATTTTTTATTTTCTTTCTTTGATGTGAAAATAGTTATTAGTATTTCATCAAAACATCTTGTTTTATAATAACCTTTCACATCTGTCTTGTAAAAGCTAGTGTAACCTTCATTATTTAATTTATCCATTAAATCATTAATGTGACTGGTTGTAGTTATATTTAATAACTTTCCATCCTCATATTTATGACTAGGAATGTGTAAAACATATTTTTCATCTAATTCTATCATTATCTCACTTCTAATAGATTTTCATAAGTTTTTTCCTAACTCATATGCATCATTATAAAAATGCTGGGGCATCATACCAACAGTTCCACAACCTTTACCAATAATTCTGCCAAGATCTTCATAGTTCATATAATCAACCATCTTTTCATAATGCCATATAATAGGATTAACTGTTGAATCATCAGTATTCCAACAAGTAGTTATAAGTGCTGTTTTTAATCTTTTACTACTTATTTTCATTGTTTTTTGAATAAAATCTATCTAGGGTTGCCTTAAGTGGAGCAGTCATTGAAAAATAATAAATAGGAGTTGCAAAAACAATCATATCACTACTTAGAATAGATTCCAATATTTCATTCATATCATCATCAAAAACACAAGTTCCATCCATACCACAATGATTACAACCAGTACAGGCATTAATCTTTAAATGAGCAGTATCAAAACGATTAATAGTATGTCCACTTTCACTTGCACCTGTGATAAACTCGTCAACTAATGTATTTGATGTTCCATTTAAATTATAACTTCCAGTTAAAACTGTTATTATCATATAATCCTCCCTTATTATAAAAAATGTTCCTATATTTTTATCATATAATACTATCATTTATGTTTTTTATGATTTTATTATGTATCTATTCCTTTGAAAACATTAAAGATAAGTCTGAATAAACTTTAAGATCCATTATAATCTAATTCAACTATACGTATTATTGTTCGTCCATCCATGTATATTCGCATAAGTCGCTTTGAATTACTTAAATCCAAGATAGCCTTTTGAACTTGTACTTTGTTAGTATCATATGTACTGGTAATATAGTCAATTAATTCTTTTTCAGTCATTTCAATTTCTTTCTTTAAAACATGTATTATAGTTAATTTCACATCATCATTGACTAAGCCTCTTATTTCTGGTGTGGGTTCATCATAGAATACTAAATTTTTTCTTTCACCATTCATCCATTCTACACTTACACGTCTAATGTTCACATTTTTAGAAAGAATCCACCTTGTAAATGTGTATGGTGTAATATCTTTGTATTGTTTATGGTAGTTATCATGACATTTCTTACATAATGTTATAAGATTTCCCATATTTTGAGCCAATTTTGGTTGGTCACTTTGTCCAAATATATGATGAATAGCTAGACTTTTATCGTTTCCGCAAAGTTGGCATTTCTGATTATCCCTATTTTGTAATTGTTCTTTTTGATTACTAGAAAGTATCATGAAAAATATTCACTCCCTTAAATTTTTATAAATCTTCATATTTCCCCCCACATGATAAACATGCATTAATCTTTTTAATCTAAATTAATACCCCTTCATTACAGAAAGAACCAATAATCCATCCACATTCCCCAATACCATACATATTTACTGCTTAAATAACTATCTGCGAATATGTCTTCCTTATCTTTATTTGAACTGTTATCATATTCTTCACAACATTCTTGGTATATATCTGATAAGTATGTTGGTTG
>SUTP01000031.1 GCA_015062815.1 Methanosphaera stadtmanae
GTAGCTGTTAGTGCTGTTGATCAGGGAAGTACTCCTGTGACTAATGGTACTATTACAGTAAATGGTGAAACATATAATATTACTGGTGAAAGTACTGTGGTTCCTGTTAGTGTTGATATTGTTGGTGCTAATGTAACAGTTAATTACATGGGTGATGATACTTATAATGGTAGTTCAGCTGTTGTTGAAATCATACCTGATAAACGTGATGTTAGTTTAGATGCTGATCTTACTAATAGTATTGTTGGCAGTGCTACTTTGTTTGTAGAAGTTAGTGATAGTATTACTGGTGAGGCTAATGCTACTGGTAATATAGTTGTGACAATTGATGATGTTGAGTATAATGGTACTATTGAAAACGGTATAGCTATAGTTGATTTATCTGACTTAGCTGTTGGCAGTTATTCTGTTGATGTTGCTTATGTAGGTGATGATTATTATAATGCTAAAACTGTAACTACTGGTATTGTTATAGAACGTAGAAATACTACAACAACTGTAAGTATTGTGAATAATACTTATGGTAATGTGAGTGTTAATGTAACTGTTAATGCTGTTGATCAGGGAAGTACTCCTGTGACTAATGGTACTATTACAGTAAATGGTGAAACATATAACGTTACTGGTGAAAGTACTGTGGTTCCTGTTAGTGTTGATATTGTTGGTGCTAATGTAACAGTTAATTACATGGGTGATGATACTTATAATGGTAGTTCAGCTGTTGTTGAAGTCATACCTGATAAACGTAATGTTAGTTTAGATTCTGATCTTACTAATGATGTTGTTGGTAGTGCTACTTTGTTTGTAGAAGTTAGTGATAGTATTACTGGTGAATTTAATGCTACTGGTAATGTGATTGTAACAATTGAAGGTGCTAAGTATAATGGTACTATTGAAAACGGTATTGCTGTTATTGATTTATCTGACTTAGCTGTTGGCACTTATTCTCCTAGTGTTGTTTATAGTGGAGATGATTATTATAATGATAAAGCTATCATTGGTTTAGAAATCGATATAGTACTAAGAAACACTACAACTACTGTTACTGTCATGAATAATACTTATGGTAATGTAAGTGTTAGTGTAGCTGTTAAAGCAGTTGATCAAGAAAGTACTCCTGTAACTAATGGTACTATTACAGTAAATGGTGAAACATATAATATCACTGGTGAAACTACAACAATAGCTTTAGATTTAAAAGTAGGTGAATATGAAGTAACAGTTGACTATGCTGGTAGTGATGAATATGCAGAAAGTAATAATACAATTACAATAAATGTTGTAGCATTAGGTACTACCACAGTTGTTGATGAAGTAGTTGCTTATTCAGGAGATAATGTAACATTAAAAGCTACCATAACTGATGATTTAGGTAACTTAGTAAATAGTGGAAAAGTTGCATTTAAAGTAAATGGTAAAACAATAGGAACTGCAACAGTCTCTAAAGGAGTAGCTACATTAAATACAACAGCTCTTAAATCATGGGTAAAAGATGGTGTAACTGTATTTGCTAAATATGCTGGTGGATCAAATTATGTAACAAGTAATGATACTGCAGATGTAACTGTAACATTAAAAACAGCTACTGTTAACATAATTACAACTGGTGTATATCAACCAGGTAATAACATAACATTAATGGCTATGGTATCAACTGATTCAAAAGTAGTAAATAGTGGATACGTAATATTCAAACTTAATGGTATAACATTAACAGATGCTCAAGGAAATATAATCAAAGCAAATGTTACAAATGGTCTTGCACAAGCATCATACACACTTTCAAATTCAATAGCTGCAAGTAATCACACAATAACTGCAGTATTCATTGAAGAAAATTATAATAGAGCAGAAGATAATGATACTTTCTCAGTTGCTAAAGCTAAAGTTTTACTTGAAATTAATGATATTTCAATAAATGAAGGACAACCAGCAATTTTAACAGGTAAACTTGTTGATAAATTTGGTAATTTAGTAACAAGAAGTACAAAAATAACAGTTAAAATAAATGGTGTATCATTCATAGCTGCTCAAACAGTATCTAATGGAATAATTAATTTCACATTAAACCAATCAACCAATGGTAAAACAAGCATAGACAAATTTAAATTAAATAAAATATATGATATAGTCGTATATGCTGGTGAAAATAATAGAAACTTAGGTGCAAACGCAACTGCAATACTTGTAAAAAAATAATTAATATTTAAGATATGAAAAATTTATCTTTCATATCCCATTTTTTTTATTAAAATCTTATTTTCAAATCATTTTTTTTTACATAAATTAATTATTTAACTCTTTTTCTATTGAAATAAAAATAATATTAAACTATTAAATGTAAAAATAATAAATTCTCATTAAAATTAGTAAAATAAGCGAGCTCGAGGGGATTTGAACCCCCGACCTTGGGATCCGAAGTCCCACGTCATAATCCTGACTAGACTACGAGCCCGTGTTAATGAATATAATTCAATAACTATAATTATATTTATCTTTCATATTATATAATGTTTAAAATAAATTAATTCATTTTATTATTCATTAAAATTATCGTGAAACATGGTTTAATAAACATGATTTTTCTATAATCTTATTTAATGATAATTAATGGAACAATTATAAGAAGGAAAATGTTTTTATTGGAATAGAAATGATATTGTCCTCTTTTTTAATTTTTGTTGTTTTATTTGATATGATTATTCCATATTCTGATTTATATCGTTTTATAGCATTTTTTACTTGTTTATTATCTTTTTTACCTATTCCTACTTCTATGGGTATTGGCTGATTAAATTCCTGTTGTATTACAAAATCAACATTTCGTTTTTGATTATCATCATAAAACATATTGAAATTAATGTTTCTTTTATTTGTTAAATTAAAAAAGTTTGTAGCAACAAGATTTTCTAATAATATTTCTTTATAAGCCATAGGATCTTTCATAGTATTTCCAAGATTACTTACTAATGCATGTCGTAAACTTGGTGTTGCAAAATAATATTTCCATGATTTTTTTGAACGTTTAGATGATGAGCCATATGCTTCACAATGGAATAATAAATGTGTTTTTTCAAGTATATCTAATATATTCTTTATTGTTGATGATGAGGTATTCAAGTAATTTGCAATATTATTTTGTGAAATTTCTCCCGGCTTTTGTAAAGCTAAATAATTTAATAATCTAATTGAATTTACTTGGCTATCCACTGAAATATTTCCAATTTTATGCATATCACTTACTATTACTTTTTTTATTACGGCATCCAATCTTTCAATAATATTCATGTAATCTTTCTCATAAAATGATATTGGAAATCCACCATACATCAGGTAGTTATCCCATTGATTATCATTATATCCAGTTATATTGTATAATGATGAATTTATCTTATTTTCACTTTTTATAGCATCACTGGAATCTCCATTAAATATTAGTTTAATTAAGGAGTCTGTAATGTTACCTGAATCATAATTATATTTTAATTTTAGATATTGTTTATAATTTAAAGGAGTAATGTTTCTTTTTAGTAATCGTCTTGCAGAATCTGCATTATATTCTAAATTTAATGCAGATGATCCAGTAAATATCATAAAGATTTTGTTGGATTCATCGTAAATAATTTTACCTGATAATGCCCAATTATAGTCATATTGTGATTCATCAATGAAGAGAAATATTTCTTTATTTAAGGTTCTTAATGTTGAATTATGATGATATTTTAAGAAAGTATCTATTACATCCAATATTTTAAATTCAAAGCGTTCATTAAGTTTTTCACAAGAAAGATATAATATTTGGTTTTGTTTTATGTTTTTATCTTTTAATAGGTAATTATATAATTGATATATTATTGTTGTTTTGCCTACTCCTCTTAATCCGGGTAGTAATATGTATCGATTATTATTTTCACCTTCTAAAAAATCATCTATATAACCTTTTATTTCATAAAATTCTTCTCTATATTCGAATTTTTTATTTTTTCTCATGATTTTATTATTTATAGTGATTGGAATATTGGTTATTTCATTATTTATAAAATTTAATATTTCTTCTTCCTTTTCCATATTCTTCACCTATTTAATATATTGGACACTACTATATAAAAAGCTATCCAATATATTGGATAGCACTATATAAATGACTGTCCAATGTATTGGATAACTTAGTAAATTATGAAAATTATTTTTCGTTAATTTTTAATAATTTCTTTAATTAGATTCTGTTGTATATTTTAATTACTTAAAATTATTATAAGATAAAAGTGAAATATATTATATAATACTAAATAATTTATCAAAAAATTTATTTTTATTTTAATTTTATTATATGGATATGATTTATGATGAGAAGTGACAATATAAAAAAAGGAATTAACAGAACATCCCACAGATCTTTACTTAGAGCATGTGGTTTAAATGATGATGATATGAAAAAACCATTTATAGGTATAGCTAATAGTTATACTGATATTGTACCGGGTCATATACATTTAAATTCATTAGTTAAGGAAATTAAAGAAGTCATTCGTTCAATGGGTGGTGTACCATTTGAATTTAGTACAATGGCTGTATGTGATGGTTTGGCAATGAATCATGAAGGTATGCGTTATTCATTACCTTCAAGGGAACTCATTGCAAATACTGTAGAAAGTATGGCTATGGCTCATCAATTTGATGCACTTATTTTAATGCCTTCCTGTGATAAAGTAGGACCTGGTATGCTTATGGCAGCAGCTAGATTAAATATTCCTACAATAGTTATAACAGGTGGACCTATGATGCCGGGTCAATATAATGGTGAACCAATTGATTTTATTGATGTCACAGAGGCAGTTGGAGCAGCTCAGTCTGGTAAAATTTCTGAGGAAGAATTATATGAACTTGAAAAATGTGCTTGTCCTGGTGCAGGTTCCTGTGCTGGATTATTCACAGCTAATACTATGGCCTGTGTAACTGAAACTTTGGGTATGAGTTTACCTGGTTGTGCAACTGCTCATGCAGTTAGTGATAAAAAAGTGGATGTGGCTAGAAAATCTGCTGAGAAGATATTTGAATTATTGGAAAAAGATATCAAACCATCTGATATAATGACTCAGGAAGCATTTGAAAATGCAATCATTGTTGATTTGGCATTAGGTGGTTCTACTAACACAACTTTACATATACCAGCAATTGCTCATGAAGTTGAAGGTGTGGAAGTAAATCTTGATTTATTTGATGAATTAAGTCATAAAGTACCATATATCTGTAGTATAAGACCTGGTGGTTCTAATAGGATGATTGATGTTGATAATGCTGGAGGAATACCTGCAGTTATGAAAAACTTGTCTTCAATTATCAGTACTGACTGTATGACTGTTAATGCACAAACTGTTGAGGAAAACTTAAACGAAGTTAGTGATATTGATTATGATGTAATACACACTATTGAAAATCCTGTAAGAACTGAAGGTGGAATAGCTGTATTATATGGTAATATTGCACCTAATGGATGTGTAATTAAACAGGGAGCAGTAAATGAGGATATGTTGGTTCATTCTGGTCCATGTAAGGTGTATAATTCAGAAGAAGAATGTGTTGCTGCTATTGAAAATGATGAAATAGTTGATGGTGATGTTGTAGTAATTAAATTTGAAGGTCCTAAAGGTGGTCCTGGAATGCGTGAAATGTTAAATCCTACTGCAGCAATTATGGGTCGTGAATTATATCATGTAGCATTAATTACTGATGGAAGATTCTCTGGTGGAAGTAGAGGACCTTGTGTAGGACATATATCTCCGGAAGCTGCTGAGGGTGGACCTATTGGTGCTATTGAAAATGGTGATATTGTATCTATTAATGTAAAAGAAAGAAAAATTAATTTAGAACTTTCTGATGATGAAATCCAGGAAAGATTATCTAAATTAGAAATACCTGAAAGAAACCTTAAAGGATGGTTAAAACAATACCAGCAATTAGCAACTTCTGCAGATAAAGGCGGAGTTCTTAAATAAATCTATTCCTTTTTATACAATATTTTTTGGAGG
This sequence comes from Methanosphaera stadtmanae, assembly GCA_015062815.1. Lineage (GTDB taxonomy): Archaea > Methanobacteriota > Methanobacteria > Methanobacteriales > Methanobacteriaceae > Methanosphaera > Methanosphaera stadtmanae_B. Next base: position 6,030 of record SUTP01000031.1, read on the forward strand.
TGGAGTTCATTGTCAAAAAAACATCGTAGAAAACAACAAAAGAAGAAAGTACAGGAATCATCAAAAAAACAAGAGAATAATTCAGTTATAAAAGAAATTGCAACTTATGCAATAATATTAGTAGTGGCAGTAGTTCTTGCTGCTCATTTAAATGTAGTAGTTTCTGGAAGTATGGAACCTACCTTTTATAGGGGAGATATTGTAGCAACACAAGGAACAAATGTGTATGGAATTCAAGAATTTAATCCTGAAACGGATGTAAATGTCGGAGATATTGTTATATATCATGCAAAATGGTATCCTGAACCTGTTATTCATAGAGTAATAAATGTTACAAATGTTAATGGTTCGAAGTGGTTCATAATTAAGGGAGATAATAATAAGCAAGAAGATCCATATTTAGTATCGCCTGGTCAGGTTACAGGTAAGGTGATTGAAATAGGAAATATTCCTGTAATAATTCCTAAGATTGGTTATATAACATTATGGTTTAGAGGATTATAATTGGAGGTAGAAATTTAATGTATTCAAAACTAAAGAAAGAATTAACTGAAAGTGTTGAAGATGCTTTAACAAAAATGAGAATAAGTATTGATAGTGAATTAACATTTGAAGAACCACCTAATTCTGAAATGGGTGATTTATCTACTAATATTGCTTTCTCATTAGCTGATAAATTAAAAAAATCACCAGTAGAAATTGCAAATGAAATAAAGGAAAATATAAAATTACCTTTATATTTTGATAAAGTTGAAACTCAAGGTCCTTATATAAATTTCTTTATAAATTATAAATTATTTGCTACAAAAGTACTTAATTACATAGATTCTAAGTATGGTGATTTACCTGAAAAAGATGAGATGGTTTTATTAGAACATACTTCTGCAAATCCTAATGGTCCTTTACATGTAGGACATTTAAGAAATTCAATTCTTGGAGATTCTTTAAAGAGAATTTTACAACATGCAGGTTATAAAGTAGAAGCACAGTACTATGTAAATGATATGGGCAGACAAATAGCAATTATTGTTTGGGGTATGAATAAATTTGGCTTTGACACAGATGATGATAAAAAAATTGATCATGCTATTGGAGAAGTCTACTTTAAAAGTAATCAGAAACTTGAAGAAAATCCTGAATATAATGAAGAAATCAATGATATTCTAAGAAGATATGAGGAAGGTGAAGATCAAAAACTCATAGATTCATTTGAAAAAGTTGTTGAAAATTGTCTTGATGGTATAAAACATACTCTTAAAGATTTAAATATAAAAATGAATTTATACAAATGGGAAAGTACTTTTTTAAGAAACGGTCAGGTAGAAGATGTTCTTGAAAAATTACAGCCGTTTACTATTGATAAGGATATTGTTTATCTTCCTCTGGAAAGATATGGTGTAGATAAGGAATTAATATTAAGACGTTCAAATGGTACTAGTTTATATGCAACAAGAGATCTTGCATATCATCAATATAAAACTAAAAATAGTGATATCTCTTTAGATATTCTTGGTGCAGACCATAAACTCGCAGCAAAACAGTTAAGTTTAGCTCTCGAGTTATCCGGTAATAGAGCTCCTGAAGTAGTATTCTATGAATTTATTGATTTACCAGAAGGATCCATGTCCACAAGAAGAGGTGTATTCATATCTGTTGATGAATTTATTGAACAGGCAATAAGTCATGCTAAAGATGAATTAATAAGTCGTCAATTGGATTTAACAGAAAAACAAATGGATCAAGTAGCCCAAATAATTGGTGTAGGTGCAATAAGATTCTATATTAATCAAATTTCACCAGAAAAACCTATTACATTCAGATGGGAAGAAGCATTGAACTTTGAAAGAGGCTGTGCTTCAATTCAATATGCTCATGCAAGAGCATGTAAACTCTTAGCAAAATCAAATTATGATGAATATGAACAAGTCAGATGTGATTATGAACTTGAAAGTGAAGAAAAAGAACTTGTTAAGGAATTATCAAGATTTGCAGAAGTAATCAGACAGTCTGCAGAAGAAAAAAGAGTTCATCATTTAACTGAATATACAATGAGTTTATCAAAAGCATTTAATAAGTTCTATAAATCACAACAAGTAATTGGTTCTCAACATGAAGTAATAAGATTAAAATTAGTGGATATTTCAAGAATAACTCTTAAAAATTCATTAAAATTACTTGGTATAACTGCTCCTGATTTCATGTAAAGTTATCCTGTTTTGAATATTAGATTTTCCTTTTTTAACCTCCTTTTCATAATTTTTTTTTCTATTTAATTAAAGCTTAAATTTGTTAAACAACATATATCTAATTATTATTAACATATTTCTATTTATTATGTGGTGATATTATTTTCAAATTTAATAAATCAAATAATTTAAATTCATCAACAAACAACACTGAAGTATCAATGGTGTTTAATAGTTCCAATAAACCTATTAATCAATGTACTGATTATGAACTTCTTGAAAATTCATTGTATTTTGATAAAAAATACTATAAAAGTCAAAATAAAAATATAAAAGATGAAAATCCAATTAAATACTTTTTAGATAAAGGTTTTAAGGAAGGAGGATCTCCAAGTAAATTTTTTAATCATAGATGGTATCTTAACCGTAATTCTGATATTAAAAACGCAGGAGTTAATCCTTTAGTACATTTTTTACGTAATGGTAAAGAAGAACATCGACCATACAGATGGGAAAAAACAGATTTACATAAAATTGATGAATATAAAAATAATAAACGCTTAATAGAAATTTATGACACGTTGTATTCTTCATTATTATTTGATTTTGAGTATTATCTTAAAAGAAAACCTGAATTAATTCGTAAAGAATTTGATCCTATCCTTCATTATATTTTATATGGTGTTGGTGAAGGTTTAGATCCGAATGATTCTTTTTCTACCACCCGATATTTAGAAAGATATGTTGATGTAGCTAATAGTAAGATTAATCCATTATATCATTATATAGTAAGTGGTAAAGATGAAAATAGAAAAATGTTTTATCCGCTTACTTCAGGAATACAGAAATTTGATAATAAATATTCCATAAAGGATACTAATAGAATTTTAAAAGCATTAAATAGGAAAATATCTATTATAATACCTATTTATAATGCATATGAAGAAACGAGGGAATGTATTAGGAGTGTTCTTCAAAATACGAATATTAACTATGATTTAATCTTAATAAATGATTGTAGTACTGATGAACGCATTAATCCATTACTGGATGCAGTAAAAGATATTGAAAATGTTAAAGTCATACAAAACAGTGAAAATCAGGGATTTGTAAAGAATGTTAATATAGGTATAAAAGAATCAGATGGTGATGTAGTATTATTGAATAGTGATACTATTGTTACTCCTAAGTGGTTATCTAACATGGTTGTTACAGCTTATAGCAGTCCTGATATTGGAACGGTCACCCCATTTTGTAATTCATCAGATATATCTATTTCTGAGCTTGGAGAAAATACAGATACTCTGTTTTTAAACAAAAATGCATATCAGGTAAATAAATTATCTGAGGGTAATTTACTAAAAGCTCCTACAGGAAATGGTTTTTGTCTTTTTATTAAAAGAGAAACTATTAATGATGTTGGAATTTTCGATGAAATATTCGGCAGAGGTTATGGTGAGGAAACAGATTTCACTCAAAGAGCCTTAAAACATGGTTGGAAGAATATACGTGATGATTCTGTATTTATTTATCATAGACGTCATGCATCATTTACTAAAGAAAAAACAGATGTTCTTAAAGAGAATAATAAGAAAATATTAATGAAACGACACCCAGAAGTATATTCTGCATGGGATGATTTTGCAAAATCAGATTTACTTAAAAATGCTGTTAAAAATATTAAGGACAATATTAAACCATATAAAAATTCCGAGAGAATTCTATATGTTACCCGAATGGAAAATGATAAAATAGAATTAGGTCCTGAATTTAATAGATTGAATAATAAATATGATTGTTTTATTTTAGTTCCAATGTACAGCAGTATTAAACTCTACAAGTATTATAAGGATAATCTGTCTTTTGTAAGAGAATGGAATTATAATCACACAGCAGGCACAGATTACTTTAATAAATTATGTTTCAACATACTTACAAGTCTTAAAATAGATTTAGTCTATGTAAAAACAATGTTTGAATTCTATGTAAGAGAATATATTAAACAAAACCTTTACATTTTAATGACACGTTATTTAGATGTAAAAGTAATCTATGAAGCAACAGCAAACGATAACCTATTAAATCAGGTTGAAACAGAACTTAATCCTAATAAAACATTAGAAGAACTTGTTGAAACCAAAAATAATCAAATAAATTTCAATAATAAGAAAGTTGTTGTTTACACGGCAGTAACAGGTAATTATGATGATATAATCATTCCACAGTATATAAATCATGATTTTGATTATATATGTTTTACAGATAATCCAAATCTTTACTCTGATTTCTGGGAAATTAGACAAATGGAAGATTTAGATTTGGATGAAGTTAGAAAAGCAAGACGTTATAAGATTTTACCACATAAATATCTTAGCCAGTATGATTACTCAATATGGGTTGATTCAAACTTTGAAATAACAGGTGATTTAAAGGATTATATTCACAGATATGGTGTAAATAATCAATTACTTGCAATTAAGCATGAATTAAGAGACTGTTTATATGAAGAAAAAGATGCATGTATCAGTCAAAATAAGGATTCTAATGAAGTAATGAATAAACAAATAGAAAAATATAGAAACGAATCATATCCGGAACATAATGGTCTTGTTGCCAGTGGAATACTCTTTAGAAATCATCATGATTCTCACGTGATAAAGGTTATGGAAGATTGGTATGATGAAATTATAAACCATAGTTTCAGAGATCAGTTAAGTTTCAACTATGCCTGTTGGAAAAATGATTTCCAGTATGATGAAAGTCCATTGTTTTATTATAGAAATGAATATTTCTTAAGACATGACCATAAAAAGATGAATTCAGTAAAAGTGGTTTATAATCAGGAAATTGAAGAATCTATTTCATCACAATTTAATAAGCCTGTTACAATAATTGTTAATGTTTATGATGATTATGAGATGACTAAGAAATGTCTTGAAAGTATAATGGATAATGTGAAAATATCTTATCAATTAGTTTTAGTCAGGAACAATAAGCTTGAAACTAATCTGGATAAACTTATTAATACTTATAACTATGATTCAAATACTAGAATAGTCACAGTATTTGATAATGATGGTTATTTAAGGAATATTAATGAAATTATAAAGGATACAAATAATGATATATTCTTAATTAATAGTAATTGCATATTGACAAGAAAATCACTGCAAAAACTTAAGTTCATCGCTTATACAAGGGAAGATATTGCAACTGTAAGTCCATTATCAACGGAATCCGAAGTATTCACAGTACCTTCGGATGATTTATCAATTGAAAAAAGAGCTAATTTAATTGAAAAATATGATAAAAAGTTACTTAGAACTCCTAATGGAAAAGGATTCTGTAATCAATATATTATAACTCCTATTGCTAATAGTTCATGTGTTTATATTAAAAATAAGGATATTAAAAATGTAGGATATTTTGATGAAGATTTAACAGTTGAAAATGGAATAATTGAATTATCATTAAGAATATCTGAATCTAAAGAAAATATACTAGATCCGACTGTATACATATATCATAAAAATATATCCGGTAATGAAACTGAAGAACTTGGCAAAGATGAAAAACTACTGGAAAAATATCCAAGTTATATCTCAAAGATAAAAGATTTTAAAGACTCTTATGATTTAAATGAACTAAAGAAATTACTAAAATATAGATTAAATTCCAAATATGTAAATCAGTATGATAAAAAAAGAATTCTCTACATAACAGACTCAGTTCATGAAGAAGAAACAATTAGGTTAGTTGAAAAAATAAACCAGGATTTCGATTGTTACATTTTAAGTTCAACAAAAGAAGAATTAAAACTTTATACTTATGATAAATTCAATGAAACAAAACAACAAGTTGGTTCATTTAAACTAAACAAAAATAACTCATTATCTGAACCATTTAATAAAGATTACAGGTATATTTATTTGAATTTATTAAATATATTAAAAATAGATTTAGTGCAGGTTCAAAATTCAACATATCACTCATTTGATATAGAAAAAACATCTAATAAATTAGGAATACCAGTAATATTAACAATAAATGATTATTATTATATTTGTCCATCAAATAACTTACTTGATAACAATAATCAATATTGTGGTGGATATTGCACTAAATTAGATAAAAATAATCCACAATGTAAGGTAGAAAATACCAATGTGCCGGTTCTTAAAACATATGTACATACATGGAGAGACAATGTAAAACAAATGCTTAAAAATTGTAATTTATGTATAATAGATTCTTCAAGATATGAATTATACAAGAAATTTTATTCACATTTAAGAAATAGTAATGTTTCAATAATCAATAAAGAAGAAAATATAAAAGATTATGATAATTACGTTAGAAATTACACTAAATTAATGAAAAAATATCTTTAAAACTTGTTCATGGTTTAACTAATCCATTAATATAATAGAAATAACAAAGATATAAATATCTAATTTATTAAGAATAAAATAAAAAAAATAACAATAATTTATCAGGTTCAATGGGAGGAATAATTAAATGCGTACGTTGATGTTACACTCAGATTATTTACGTTATAAAACTAGAAGTAAAACCAAACTAGCAGAAGACATAGAAGATGAAAAAAGAGCTGGAGAAGTAGATAATGCACTAATTACTTTTGCAGCAATTGAAAAAGAAGATGAAGAAGATCCACAACTAATTATTAAAAAAGCTGTTAAAGAAATTCTTAGTGTACAAAATAAGGTAAATGCAGACAATATTGTAATATATCCATATGCACACTTAAGTTCTTCACTTGCAGGTCCGGAAGTATCTCAAGAAATCTTAAAAGGAGTAGAAAAAGGCCTTGAAGATAATAATGAAACAGTACTAAGAGTACCATTTGGATGGTATAAATCATTTGAATTAGCATGTAAAGGACATCCTTTATCAGAACTTTCAAGAACTATCACAACAGAACCTGAAGAAGATGAAGAAGAAGTTAAAGAAGAATCAGCACCATCAAAATTATTCATACTTGACAATGATGAAATATTTGATATAGATGAATACAATTATCAAAATAAAACATTACGTCAATTAGTTGACCATGAACAAGGAATAAGTCATGATACAGGTAAACAACCACCTCATGTAAAATTAATGAAAGAAAAAGAATTAGCAAGTAATGAAAGAGCAGCTGATGTAGGACATATCAGATGGTATCCAAAAGGAAAACTTCTCAAAGATTTATTAGCTGATTATGTATATGATTTAGTAACCCAAAGAGGAGCAATGCCAGTAGAAACTCCAGTAATGTATGATTTAGCAGATAAGGCAATAAATGAACATGCTGCAAAATTTGGTGAAAGACAATACAGATTAAAAACAAAACACAGAGAATTAATGTTAAGATTTGCCTGTTGCTTTGGAGCATTCAGAATACTTGCAGATTCTTTCCTCACATGGAGAAACATGCCTGTAGGTATATATGAATTATCTATGTATAGTTTCAGATTTGAAAAACAGGGAGAAGTAGTAGGTCTCAAAAGATTAAGAGCTTTCACAATGCCGGATTTCCACAGTGCCTGTTTAGATAATGAACATGCAAAACAAAGATTTGCAGAACAAGTAGACATGTGTGCATTAACTGAAAAAGACTTAGAAGTACACTACGAAGTAGCATTCCGTGTAACACAGGACTTCTTCGATGAAAATGAAGATTGGATAAAAGAAATATCAAGAGAACATATAGGAAAACCAGTACTTCTTGAAGTATTACCTAAAAGAAAACATTACTGGAATGCAAAAGTTGACTTTGCTGCAATAGATGATCTAGGAAGACCAATAGAAAATCCAACAGTACAAATGGATATTGAAAGTGCAAAAAGATTTGGAATAACCTATCTTGATGAAAATGAACAACAACAATATCCAACAATCTTACACTGTAGTCCTACAGGAAGTATTGAAAGAGTAATCTGCAGTTTACTAGAAAAAACATCCACAGATAAAGGTTCAAAACCATCATTACCATTATGGTTAATACCAACTCAAGTAAGAGTTGTACCTGTAACAGATAATCATATAGATTATGCAGAAGAAGTATATGAACAATTAAGGTCTTTAAATGTTCGTGTAGATGTTGATGATACATCTGAAAGATTAGGTAAAAAAATCAGAAATGCGGGTAAAGAATGGGTTCCATACACAATTGTTGTTGGAGATAAGGAACTTGAAAATAAAACCATAACAGTAAATAGGCGTGCAGATGATACAAAAGAAGAACTCAGTATTGATGCATTAGCTGATGAAATTCATGAATTAACCAAAGGAAAACCATTTAGACAAATACCTTTACCACATCAATTATCTAAACGAGTAAAATTCTAGAATAATAATTATTATTCTTCCCCTTTTTTATTTAAACTTTTTTTAATATATTTAATCCTGTTTATATGTGTTTTAACTTTATATAGTAGAATCCATATGAAATAATTTAAACTCCATAGAAAAATATATTTTAGGACTTGTAGCCAATAACTATTTTTTAACAATATTAGTTATAACTTATAACTTTTTATTTATAACTTATAAATACTACTAACTATAAACAATTAAATAGTAACTAGTTAAATCACAAAATGGAGATATTTAATGACAGAAATAATAACAATATTAAATCAAAAAGGAGGTTGTGGAAAAACCACAACAGCAGTAAATTTAGGAGCAGCATTAGCTACTCTGGGAAAAAACGTATTAATAATCGATATGGATCCTCAAGGAAATGCCACCACAAGCTTAGGAATCAAGAAAGGTGACATTGAAACAACAGTATATTCACTTCTTTCAGGTGAGAGCACATTAATAGAATCAATATATGAAACAAAAACACCAAATTTATATGCTATTCCAAGTAACATATCTCTTAGTGGAGCAGAAATAGAATTAAGTAAAGAAATAGGCTATCCTTATATTTTAAATGAAAAATTACAGAGTCAAGAAATAAATTTAGACTATATTTTCATTGATGCACCACCATCTCTTGGAATACTCACACTCAATGCATTAGTAGCAACAACAAGTGTAATAATTCCAATTCAGTCAGAATTCTATGCTCTTGAAGGTATGTTAGATTTACTTGAAACCATAAAACTAGTAGAATCAAGATTAAAAAGTGATTGTCCAATAAAAGGAATACTTATAACATTATATGATGGTAGAACTAAACTTGCAAAAGATGTTTATGATAATGTTAAAGAGTTCTTTAAAGATTCAGAACACATTTTTAAAACAAAAATTCCTAGAAATGTTAAATTAGCTGAAGCACCAAGTTATGGAACTCCTTGTATTACCTATGATCCAGAATGCACTGGAACAAAAGCCTACATTAGTTTAGCAAAGGAAATACTAAAAATGGATGGTGAAGACTAATGCCTGGACAAGGATTAGGTAAAGGATTATCTGCATTAATACCAGATAAGGAGAAACCTAAACCTAAAAAAACTAAACCACAATCAAAAAAACAAGTTAGTAAAAAAAGTGTACCTGAATCTAATAATTTTAGTTTAAATGATGATAAAATAGAAGAAATTAAAGATGAAGTTACAAAAAATCCAAGAATTAGTTTATGGTCTCTTAAAGCATCAGCATGTTTAAGATATTTAAAGAAAACCACTCCTGAGTTTAGTATTAGTAATGAAGCATCATTAATACTTGAAGAAGCTATTGCTCAAAAATATCCTGAAATATGGGAGCTTTTTGAAGATATGTAGTTGATTTTCTAAAATTAAATAAGGAAAAATAGTTACAATTGTAACTAAACATATATATTTTTTTTACTTATAAGTCTGTAACGTCACCTTTATACTCGTTTTCTTCAGTTACAATTCTTATAAGTCTATCTAATCCATCATCATAGATTAATCTTAAGCCTATTGCTCCACCATTTGGAATTTTCACATTATTTAGTGTTGAATTGCTTCCATCAGTACCATTGTTCATGATGTACCATATAGCATGGGGTGTGTATATAAATAATGTTCCTGTTCCTTCATTTTTTCCTTCATAAAAACTGTCTGCTGGGTCAAAAACTCTTGATGAATGAAGTAGTAATCTGCTTAGGTTTTGTTCTGGTCTTGAACCTTTTGTAAATGCTATTTCTAATTCATTCATAGCTTTATCTTTAGTTTTTTGTTTTGTTTCAGGATTTGAAAGTAGTTTTTCTATTTCTTTTTCCCGTTTTTCTAAGGTGTCTGTAATTGCTAATGCTTCTTCTACTTTTGGAGCATCTTCTCTTGTACACATCCATCCATCTGGTCTTCCGGTTACTTTTACTGTTCCGTTTTCAAAGTCTTTTCTTCTGTAGTCTTTCATGTATGGTTTTGCTTTTTCAAATTCTTCTTCTGATATTTCCTTGTTAAATCCATACATGTATCTGTGTCCTGCTCCATCATACATTTTTGATATTAATCTTAGAGGTTCTGTTGTCATTTCATCACTTCCTATTTCAATACATGTTGATATATTGTTATTAATATTTATACTTTAAATTAAAGTACTTTGATAAGATTTGTTTACTTTAACAAATGTTTTACATTTTTTGATATTAGCTCCAAGTGACTGCAATTCTTTAAGTGATGTTATTTTATGTCCCTGTTTTTGCAGGTGTACTATACGTCGTGCAGATAATAATCCAATACCTGGCACTTTAATTAATTCCTTGTAGGATGCATTGTTTACTTCTACAGGATATTCATCCATATGTTCTAATGCTCTTACATATTTAGGATCATTATTAATATCTAAAAAGCCATCATCATCAAGTACAATATCTTCTTTTGTAAAATTGTATTGATTGAAGAGATACTCCGTCTGATATAATCTTGCAGTCCTTCTTGAATCATTTTCAGCATGATTTTCAAGAGGTGTTCCTTCAAGTGGTTTGAAGCTACTGAAGTAATTATAAAGCAAATCATATTTCTTAGTTAAATAAAATAATTGATTTATGATATCTTCATCTGTTTCGTTATTTGCTCCTACAATTATCTGGGTAGTATGACCGCTACTTGCTAGTGAATGGTCACGCCGGTGTAAGTTACTTATCCAGTCAAGTCTTTTTAAAATATCTTTATTATAATTTTTAGTACTGGACAAATCACTCAAACCATCTTTAGTAGCTGCTTCTAAATTTATACTTACACGATCTGCAAGTTGCATAGCATGCTTAATATGATCTTTACTTGCTCCAGGAATAACTTTTAAATGAACATATCCTTTATAAGAATATTTATCACGTAATATGTGAACAGCTTCATTCATTTCTTCCATTGTTAAATCAGCATCTTTAATTATACCGGAACTTAAAAATAATCCTTCAACCTGCCCTCTTTCATAGTAATCCATGAATATACGAGCTAATGATTCAGGACTTAATCGGGCTCTTTGATATTTATGTTCAATACAATTAACGCAGTATGCACAATCATTATTACATTGATTAGTCAGGAGTACTTTAAATAATGGTACATCACGATTTCCAGCTTTTGCATTATAAATACAGTCTTTAATTTTATCAGTTTCTTTTAAAACATTATCCACATTATAATTGACATAATTGCATCGGTCATAATATGCGGCATCAGATAATAGCTGTAAATCTTTATATGTACTCATAGGTAATCCTCCATTAATACTTTATAATATATGGTATTTAATAAACTTTTTATATTATCCATAACATATAGTTTTTTAATATTAGATAGATAAATTGCTTTACAATTTAATCAGTAAATGGAGGTTAAATTATGATTTTGGAAATTATTATAATTGTTGTAATAGTTATAGTATTGATACTAATAGCTAAATATTATAATGACCTAGTAAATGGACGTAACAGAGTAAAAAATGCTTGGAGTCAGATTGATGTTCAACTTAAACGACGTAATGATTTAATTCCAAATATTGTTGAAACAGTTAAAGGTTATGCTGCACACGAAAAAGAAACATTATCTCAAGTAGTTCAGGCAAGATCTAATATTCAAAATGCAACAACAGTTGAAGAAGTAGCTGAAGCAGACAACATGTTAACTGGTGCACTCAGATCATTATTTGCAGTTGCTGAAGCATATCCTGATTTAAAAGCTAATCAAAACTTCTTAGAATTACAGCAAGAACTATCTGAAACTGAAGATAAAATCGCATATGCACGTCAATTCTATAATGACACAGTATTAAAATACAATAACTTATGTGAACAATTCCCAAGTAACATAATTGCAAAACTATTCCACTTTGAGCCTTCACAATTCTTTGAAGCTCAAACAGAAGAAAAAGCCACACCTCATGTACAATTCTAATGAGGCTTTTTTCTTTATATTTTTTTAAAATCTTTTTTTACCTATAAATATTTTAATTACAAATCAATAATAAACTACTTATAATAAATTTATAAATGGTGTAATGCTAATGAATTCTAATATCCGGAAACTCAGTATACTGGGAATTGTTGTAATGTTTCTGTTAATACCTGCAACATATGCAGATAATGATGAAACTTCTGATTATTCAATTTATTTAGTAGTTAAGCAACATAATATCACTAAAGATGGAACAGTACACATCAAAGAAGATGTGAATTATACATTCCATGAAGATATTAATAGTATCAGCAGATTCATACCTCTTTCAGGCAGTCAAAGTATATCAAATATTTCAGTTGAAACACCAGGATTCTATAATAAAATAGAAATAGAAAATAAAACAAACGGAATTAAAATAAAAGTATTATTATATAAGGATAAGGATAGAACACAGTATGTATCAGGGGATAATGCAAGAATAATATACAATTATAACCTTAATAAAGGTGTTATAATGTATAATGATGTTGCAGAATATAGATACATGTCATGGGGTTCTGAATGGGAAAAAGGGGTATTTAAACTTCAAACATATGTAACAATTCCGGGTAATTATACCGGAGTTGAATTATGGAATAATCCATCATATAAAGTAGTTGATTCATCATTAACCTCATTTGAAACATATAAGACAAATTATAAGATAATAAATGATGGAGAAACTGTTGAACAAAGAATACTCATACCAAAAGAATATTTTAACAGTACTGAAAATATGAAAGTAATTAATCAGGATGCAAAAGAGCTTATCGAAAAAAACCAGGCAGAATATCAGGATTCAATAGCAGTAAATACAATTATTTCGTACATTTTATTAGCAATAAGTATGGTATTGATAGCCAGTCCTGCAGTAATATATTTTAAATGGATTCGTGAACCATCCATAGCATATGATACAAAATATGAAACTAAAATTCCATCAAGGGATGATTTATTATTAGTTAATGCATTAGCAAAAGGTGAAATAGGAGAAATAGACATTGATGGTTTTTATGCAATACTGCTTAATTTATCTTATAAAAGATATATTGAATTTTATAAAACTAGGGATGATATATCAATAAAACTTACTGAAACTAATTTAACCAATCTACAAAACTATGAAAGCATGATTTTAGAATACTTTTCTAAATTAACAGATGAAAATAAGGTCATTATACTTAATGATATAAATATCAATAAATTCTATCAAAACTGGAAAAATACAGTTGAAGATACAGTTTGCAGTAATATTGACCAGTATTATCACCATAAAGGAGCATATTATTCACGGATTTATGGATTAATAACAGTAGCTTTCATAATAATATCAGCTACTATCATGATATTTGTACTTAAACCATATGTACCTCTTGAAGACTGGATATTCAGGGCAATAATTGTTCTTATACCTGAATCAATAATCATGCTGATATTAAATAAAACCATACATGGACAATGGACAAAAAAAGGAAAATACTTCAATGAAAAATGGAAATCATATGAATATTATATCACCGATTACAGCCTAATAAACAAATATCCACCAGAATCTACAGATGAATGGTGTTTAAGTATTGTTTATGCAACAGCATTAGGTCAAATCAACATAGTAGACAAATTAATTAAACAATATTTCAAAGATGAAGTAAAAGCAGATAATACTATGCCATCACCACTTTCTTTAAATGAATCATATATATTATTATATCGTATGATAAACAGAGTACTTGACAAAACTATTTTTTGATAGAAAAAAGTATTACTAAATAATAATAGTTAATACTCTTTTCATTTATCACAAAATAAAATATTTTTTTTTTGTCTTTGTTCAAATCAAAAAAAACAAAACATCCTTTAATATAATATTATACTGGAGATAAAAAAAATCATATGAAATATATACATATTATTCT
>SUTP01000102.1 GCA_015062815.1 Methanosphaera stadtmanae
GCTGGTACAACAACAACTGAACTTAAAAAATATTAAAAAATGGATAAAATCCCACTTTAGGGATTTTTTTCCTAATTTTTTTCTTTTTTTTTCTTTGATAGGAATTTTTATTTAATTTTATTCTTTCATTAATTATTGTTTTAGGTGTGTGTCAGTACAGTATTTATTTTGATGGATACTTTTAACATTGTTGTATGAATTATTTTTTTTCGGGATATTGTTTTACTGATGTGGGTGGATGTATGGTTAAATTTTAATCTTAATTTTAGCATCACTGATTGGGTGTTAAGACCATGAATGTAATGGGTTTCTAATATTATAAGGACTATTTACATCCTATTTAATTTAATAAAAGTTTTTACTTGGTTATTTTATAGTATAAAATACTATACTGGTAAAAGATAGATATAAAATAAGATGAATCTATAGAAATAAAAAGTTTCTACTTCTTCGAAGAGAAGATGTCTATAGATCTAAATGGTATGGAATTGGTATTATATAATACTAGTTCTGGCAAAGTAGGATATTAAAATACCTATTAATCCAAAAATAATTCCTATAGTCCAAATTATAATAACAACTTGATTTTCTTTCATTGGTTTTTTTAGGATGGATCTTATTAGGGAATTGAATCCTCCTTGTGGGGCTACTAGTAGTCCATCTTGTTTGACTTGGGTTGGTTTGAAATTTTGTCGTTCCATTACTCCTGCACTTTTAAATTTAAGGAGACCATCAATAATATTTGGAATAAGCACTATTAATGCTATTATTTTCACTCTTCCAATGAATGCTATGATTGCTATTGTTGCACCAATTATTAATGTTCCCACGTCTCCTGGAAATACATTTGCCGGATATTTATTGTAGAATAAAAATGCTATTAATGCACCTAGCATTGAAAATGATATTATAGCTACATCGTATTTATTCATAATAATACAGGATAATGTTAATGATGTCATGGCTATGATTCCCAGTCCTGTTTCAATACCGTTTAGTCCTGCTAACATATTTGTTAGGTTGGATGCTATTGATACTGCCACGGGGATACTTAGCATGTATATTATTCCCACGTTTGGTGGTGTAATCCACATGATGGGAAGTCCTGCTATCCATAATAATATTAATTTTTCTTTGGATGTTAACATTATTAGGTCGTCAACCATTCCTATGAATCCTGTTAGTAGTACTACTACTAGTGTTATTACTAGTTGCATCTGCCATTCTGGACATAGGTAAACTCCCATCATAATTGCAATAGCAAAACCTAAAAGTATACCAATACCACCCATTTCTGCTATTTCGGGTTTGTTTAACTTATGAATATCTTTACCAACAATATTGGCTTTTTTTAATCGTTTAATGAGGGTTGGCATAACTAAAAATGTTATTAGGAGAGCTATTAGTCCACAACCACCTGATATTCCTAATAATATCCAATTCAATTGTTTCACCTATTTTCTTTTTGTAAAATGTAATATACGGTTCTCTTTGGTATATTTAGTTCTTCTGATATGTCTTTGACAGAGATATTGTTATATCGCATATTCTTTATCTTTTCACATATTTCTTTTGAATACTTAGATTCAGGACCTTGTTTTAATTTTTTTGATTTTAAGTAATATACGCTTTTTTGTTTAATACCTAATCTTTTAGAGATACTTTTTGGTGATAAACCTTGTTCTATCATCTCATCAATTTGATTTTTTAGATTTTCATCATAAAGTTTAGGTCGTCCTCTATGTTCGACTATGTTTATTTTTATATCTAATTCATTTAAAGCATCGATGTATGATTTAGCTGTTCGGTCATATAAACTTCGAGGACAATCTATTTCTTCTAAATCAGGATTATCATCCAGTAATTCTATAATTAACCTGGAAGATAAAGGTTTATTTACATGTACTTTTGAACTCATGTTAATACTCTATTTATTTATCAGTTGTAAAAATTTTTTTGCTTTATTTGTAGAAGGTTTCTCTATTTTATGAAGTGACTCTTTTTCTTTTATTGTTTCATCATAATCTACATATAATAAATTAGTAGCTTTATTTAAGGATATGTCTGACTTATTATTTAATGCAATTGCACCACATGTAGCATTATCTGATTTTAAATGTAATTTATTGTGTTTAATCTCTAAATCAAATTTATATTGTAATGCTTCTTTCATATTATGTATGCTTTCTATATTTTCACCATTATCCTTAAGTAAATTAACAATATCTTTTGGAAATACATAATCAAATACTTTTATTTGATTAGAGTCTAGTGATGGTCTTAAATTAGGAATTGGGCCTGAATAATTATTTCTTCTATTTTCAGATGTGGTGAGGTAATATCTAAACATGTCCCATAATATTAAAGTGGTTGCTGTTTCAACGTAGTAATGTTTTTTAATATCTGATTCTCTTTTTAAATCTTCTTTTAATTCACGATCTAATTCTCTGTCACTGTTCATCAAATTTGCCTGTTTCAATTTGATATATTGTAATTCTTCTTCTAATTCCATACGTTCTTCTGCTGTTCTGGTTAATTTATTAGCATCATTTCTTGCTTCTTCATTTAATCGATTATATTTTTTGATTTTGTCCATATTGTGAATATGTAATGGTATTATATCATCAATGTGTTTATTAACAATATTCTCACTATATTGTAGATATGATATGGCAAAAGCATTTTGAACATATTTATCATTGATTAATGCTGGTTTTTTATGGTGGAATTGTAATAATTCAATACGTGCATTAGCTCCATATCGTTTACGTAATTCTATTTCATAATTATTTTCATCAGCATAGTCAATGTTTGATTTTTTACTTACCCATCTTCCAGTTTCCGGATCTTTAATTTTAGCAATTACAGTTATACTTTTAACACGACCTCTTTTTTCTTGTTTCATTATTTTAATAATTTTACGGTATGCTTCAAGACTATAATTACTTAGTTGTGATCTTTTTAATAAATATTCTCCTCCAAGAGGTAAATACTTGATTATTTCTAATCGGCTAATTCCACTTTTGTCAACTTCAAATTCTAAATCTTTAGATCCACAAACACATTGCCAATCTGTGACTTTGAATTCATCATCATAAATTAAAATATTTTCTATATTATTTTTTTTGTAATGTTGTCCACATTTTTTACAATTTATTATAGCATATTCTTTTAAGTGACCTATGGCAATATTGTGGGAAGAAATAGCGGATTTTACTTGATCAAGTATATTTTTCTTATTAGATGCTTTTATACGGAAATATTGTGCATGCCTGGATTGATCATATACATCATCAGGTATAATCTCATGATTAGAAGTATTACCCTTTCCAAAACGTTTCAAAGCACTAAAAGGAGACGTATAACCTCTTATCTCCATCTTGTTCCGTAATTTTTGTAGCTCTGTAAGATTATTTTGTAAGTAAACATATATTTCAATGAAACTATCAAAATCTTCTATACTCTCTGCAAGTAGAGGTTTATGTTGTATCCCTTTAAGAAATTTTTCACTTTGAGTCACTAAAAGATCGCTCATTGTATTGATTCACCAACGTTTCCATCTGTTGTTAATAATTCCATGCTTTCTGTTGCAAGTAACATTCCATTGGATTGTACTCCAAATAATTTTGCAGGCTGTAAGTTTGCTACAACAATAACTTTTTTACCAACCATTTCCTCAGCAGTATATCTTTTAGCAAGACCAGCTACAAGTTGTCTAACTTCATCACCCAAATCAACTTGTAATTTGAATAATTTATCTGAACCTTCAATTCTTTCAGCTTCTTTTACTTGTCCTACAACTAATCTTACTTTTCCAAATTCATCTATACTTATTAAATCGCTCATTTTATCATCCTCTTTATTTTCTTTTTCATTATCAAGTAATTTATACAATTTATCTTTCTGTTTTTGAATAACTTCATCTTCTATTTTTTTAAATAACGGTTTTGTTTTATTTACTTTATAACCCGGTTCAAGGAATTCATTAGATTCCTCCCATTTTACTTTAGGTTCTCTTTCATCAAATTCAGTAAATCCTTTAACATTTTCCAAAGGCATATTCAATGCTTCACGTATTTTTTGAGTAGTTTCAGGAATATATGGTCCTAAAATTATGGATAATATATGTACTAATTGATTGGAAAGATATAAACAAGTTTTTGCACTATCCATATCTTCTTTAACACCTTTCCACGGTTCCTTATCATTGAAATATTTATTAGCTCTTTTAGTAACATTCATAATTTCAACAAGACCCTCCCTGAATTCAAAATTATCAATATATCCACCAACTTTACCTGGTAAATCCTTAATTATATTTTCAAATTCTTCATCTTCCCCAGTGTACTCTCCAGGTTCAGGTATTTCTCCATCAAAGAATCTACTTGTAAATGAAATTGTTCTATGAATAAAGTTACCCACATTATCTATTAATTCATTATTAATTCTTCTCTGAAAATCATCCCATGAAAAATCAGTATCTCTATTGAGAGGTGCATTTATAACCAGGTAATATCTCAATAAATCACTATCAAACATTTCAAAGAAATCTTTAGCCCAAATCACCCAACCTCTACTTGTTGACATTTTTTGTCCTTCAAGTGAAAGATATCCTCCACCAACAATAGAATAAGGCAATTTATAATCATGACCCATCAACATACTAGTCCAAAATATTGTATGATGATAAATAATATCCTTTCCAATAAAATGAACAACTTTACTATCCCAATATTCTCTCCAATCAATATCATGCTCATTAGACCATGTAGCTGCTGAAGACATATAACCAACAAAAGCTTCTCCCCAAACATACAACACTTTTTTATTAGAATCATCTAAAGGTACAGGCACACCCAAAGACATATCACGTGTCATAATCCAGTCATTAAGACCTTCATTAATCCATTGCTGGGCAAAATTTTTCACATTAGATGGTAAATGTTCATTAGAATTAATCCATTCATTTAACTTATCCTGGAACTCATGAAGTTTAAAATAATACTGGGTTGACTTTTCTTCATGAGGAGTTCCATTACAAATTAAACAATGAGGTTCTTTAAGTTGAATCGGATCTAAATGATGCCCACAAACTTCACATTGATCACCTCTAGCACCTTCAGAATCACAATATGGACAAGTTCCAGTAACATATCTGTCAGGTAAGCTTCGTTTACAATTATCACAATACAACTGATCAATCTCTTTTTCATAAATATATCCATTTTTATGCAAGGTTAAAAAGAATTCTTGAGCAAGTTCATAATGAATTGGGTCACTAGTTCTTCTAAAACTATCCAAAGATATATTACAAGCTTCCAAATCTGATTTTATAAGTTCATGATATTTATCAGTTATATCTTTAGGATTAATATTTTCCTGTTCTGCTCTTACAGATATAGGAGTACCATGTTCATCAGTAGAACAAACCATTAATGTATCCACATTATTCATTCGATTAAATCTCGCATAAATATCTGCAGGAATATAAGTAGAACGCAAATGACCTAAATGGCATGAACCATTAGCATAAGGTAACGCACAAGATATGAATAATTTTCCCATGTATAAATTCTCCCTCTTTAATTTATTTGA
>SUTP01000103.1 GCA_015062815.1 Methanosphaera stadtmanae
TAAATTTTATAAATTGTTAATACTGATTATATATCTAATAATACTTCTTTAACCCATTTTTTCCAAAAGCTTGGTTGATCCACCGTTTGATAAAATTCATCTTCAAACTCTTTCATTAAATCTTCAAGGTTATCAATATATTTTCGTGATATTGGTGCTTTGGTTGTTCTCCATACTTGTTCTATTGGATTATATTTTGGTGAATATGGTGGTAAGTAAATTAAATCCATATTTAATATATTACATAATTTTGTGAAAATTATTGCATGATGTACTCTGTAATTATCTAAGATTATTGCAAGTGGTTTTTCCATGATTAATTCTTGTTGAAGTTTTTCATCATAAAAATAAGCTAATAACATGGTTTTTTGTAGATTTTCAAGTTTTTCACGGCTTTTAGTTTTGATAGAACATTCATGTTTTTTAACATATTCATAAAGTTTTTTAATTGTATTATTTGATTTTGCCAAGTCTTTTAATGTTATTATTAATTTATTGTAGTTATTTGGTTTATTTACTGTTTTTAATATATTATTTAAATCTAATTCATCATTATTGATTATTTTATTTAGTTTATTTATTAATTTTTGATTAGTCATGTTTTTTATGACTATTGTTATCATGAATTTCATCATGGAATATGTTTTTGGTGTTTTCTAAAAAATCTATGTGTGAATTTCCATTAATTGTTTGAATTCCAACTCCAGATATTGATATTTTTTCTGTTGGAGCTTCAATAATGTTTTTTTGTTCCTTTTTTATGGTAAGTTCTTTGACTATTGTCTTGATTTTGACAATAAGTTTGATCTAAGAATGCTACAGTATAATCATTAAATTCTATATGTTCTACGTTTTTTTTAATTGTTCTTTAGCATCTTTTGGCATTTTATTGTATTTTTTGTAAGGTTTAGTATAGCTATAATCTAATTTTTTCATTATACGTTCGACTGATCTAATACTATAATCCACACCAAATGTATGTTTAATCAGGTTATGTACTTCTTTTGAAGTTTTTAAGTGTTTTCTTTGAATTAATACATCTAACTCTAATAATTGTTCATCTGTTAATTTTGATTGACCTTTAGAACCTTTTTTTCTTTTTAGACCTTCTAATCCACCTTCATTCCATTGTCTTATCCAATTATAAGTAGTGGCTTGGCTAATTTCATGTTTATTTACTATTTCTGATATAGGTACATCATGTAAAATATCTAAAATTACATATAATTTATTTAAAACTCTGGTTTTATTCTCTAAATTCTTAATTTCTTTTTGTATTTCTGAAATAATTCCAGGATACTCTTTAATAAGTGTTTGTTCTGACATATACTAATATTTGTTTACAAATATATTTATAATTTTCAGCGTCGTTTAGTATAAAAAGAGAAAAATCTATTGAATAAATGTTTAAATTTATTATTAAATTGAACTTTTTAATATGGATAATATCCTTTTTCATCAAATTCTTTTTTAAGCCAAGTTTTGAATATGGAATCATGTATCCTATATTTATCTCCGTCTAATTCAATTAATATTTTATTTTGTAATTTTTTTAGTGAAGCACCAATAGCTCCACTAGTTACACCCATTTTATTTGCTATTTCAATTCTTTTTAGTGGTTTTTCTATCAATGTTGTGATTATTCTTTGTTCTTGATTGTTTAGTTTATACCATTCATTTGTTAAATGAATCAATAAGTAAGGTAAAGATTTTTTAAATTCATATATAATCTTTTCTTCATTTAATTCTTCATTGGGAGGTAATAATCTTGCAAAACTGTTGACATAATATAATATACCTTTAGTGCATTGATAAAATCTTTTAAAACCCTTTTCTGTAAAATTTATGTATTCTGCTTTTTCATTCAGGTAATTTTTGGTAGTTTCAAATGAAAATGTTTTAATTTCATAATTGAATATTCTGCCACCAAAAGCACCTTTTTGACCAGCTATGTCTGCAATTAATTCATCTTTGATACTCATACTTCCTGAGAATATATAACCAATATTTTTCTGAGATTGAATTACACTCCTGATATACCATAAAAATCCATTTACATCCTCATCAAGTTGTTTTAAAATTTGAAATTCATCTATAAAAATTAAAACTCCACCAATTGTATCTTTATAATCTTCATATATTTGTTGAGGTAAATTCATAACAAAATTAGTGAACTTCATATAATCTTCTTCTGTTTTAAGTATAGGAAGGGGTATATTATCAATTGATGTGAATTTGTCTAATTTAAAGTTCCTTGTTTTGAAATATTTTAAAATTTGGGTATCCGCTGTTATAATATTTGATTCATTACATGATTGTATAATTGTTTCATAGAATAATTTCATGAAATCCAGACGAGTAAAAGAATTCTTATTAAATTTATCCACTGCTGATAAATCCATATAAATCACTAAAAAATTTTCTTTGAAATTTTTCTTTAATTTTTTCATTAATGCAGTTTTACCAACTCCCCTAATACCGGTGAGTAATATTGTTGGAGTTGAACCTTTTCTTGTTAATTCTAAATTATCTGATAGAAATTGTATCTCTTCTTTTCTATTATAAAATTGTGTGTCATCTAAATCATTATCATTTCCTAAGGGTAAAGGTCCCATATTCTTCACCTTAATATAATATATTAAAAAGGATTATATAAACATAATGCAAATTCCATTATAATACAAAAAACACACATCACATTACATAATGTAATTTGGATTATAATAATTAATATATTCAAGATAATTTAGAAAAATTTAGTAATAAATACAAATATGAGTAAAATTCTACAATAAAATAATTAAATCACAAATAACTGATAATAACATCACTAAAATGTATTTATAATATTAAATAAATTTATAAAAAAAAATATGGTGGTTAAATATTAATCTCTTCTAAAAAGATCTCTTGTATATACTTTATCAACAACATCTCCAAGAATATCAGAATCAAAACGGTTTGCAAGTATTACATCACTTTCCTTCTTGAAACTGTCAATATCATTTACAACTTTAGATCTGTAGAATTCACTCCCATCTTCTAATGTTGGTTCATATATAATTACTGGAATTCCTTTTGCTTTTATACGTTTCATAACACCTTGTATTGCAGATGAACGGAAATTATCACTGTTACTTTTCATAGTAAGCCTGTAAACTCCAACAGTTTCAGGATTCTTTGAAATAATCTGATCAGCAATAAAATCTTTACGTACTGAATTAGATTTAACGACAGCTTCTATTATAGTTTGAGGTACATCTTTATAATTTGCTAACAATTGTTTTGTGTCTTTAGGTAAACAGTAGCCCCCATATCCGAAGGATGGATTATTATAATGTCCACCAATACGAGGATCCATACATACCCCATCTATTATCATTTGTGTATCTAGACCTTTGGTTTGAGCATAAGTATCCAGTTCATTAAAGTAACTTACTCTTACTGCTAAGAATGTGTTAGCAAAAAGTTTGATTGCTTCAGCCTCTGTTAAGTTAGCTATAAGTATTGGAATATCCTGAGGAGCTGAATTTAATCTTTTTTCTTCTTCTCTTGCACCTTCTAATAGAAGATTTGCAAACATTTGTCCTTCTTTTTTCTGATTATCATCACATCCTATTACTATACGGCTTGGATGAAGATTGTCATATAATGCCATTGATTCACGTAGGAATTCTGGACTGAAGATTATATTGTTTACCCCATACTTTTCACGTACAGATTGTGTGTATCCAACAGGTATTGTTGATTTTATAACCATAAGTACATCAGGATTAACTTTAAGTGTCCATTCTATTGCATCTTCAACAGCTGATGTATCAAAGAAATTATCAACATCATCATAATTTGTTGGTGTTGCTATAATTACAAGCTCAGCATTCTTATATGCGGCTTCTTTATCAGTAGTTGTATGGAGATTTAGTTCTCGTTGCCCTTCACGAACCTCTTTAAAAAATCGTTCTATTTCATCATCTTGAATAGGACTGATAAATTGATTTAATTTTTCTGCTTTTGATTCTGTTGTTGTAATGGCTGTTACTTCATGTTTTTGTGCTAGTAAAACTGCAAGTGAAAGTCCTACGTATCCTACACCTGCGACTGTTATTTTCATATTGTATTATCTCCTTTATTCATTATATTGAGTTATTTTAAAAAAAGATATGTTGAATAGTTAATCTTTTACATCCCTAAAAACATTGAATTTTTTAAGTTTGTATCATATTTAAGTTATATCTTGTAAATGATTATAACTTATTTTTTAGAAATTTAAATCCTAGTAATTCATTATATTATCCATTACTATTATACATTTTTACTGAAATTCATTTCATAGCATAATTATTCATAAATAATAAATATTAAAAAATTCAAAAAAAATAGTCCATAAATAATAAGTTAATGAGAATTATATCCCGCAAATACTTTTTTTTTAAAAAAAAAAAAGGTTATGATTAGATTAATTCATCATTAACTAATCAAAACCCTTATAGTATTGATAAATATTTGAATATTCGTTGTTGTTGATTCTGGGGTTGTTTTTTTCTAGTGTGATTTGTTGAATTTTTGATTAATATTATTATTTTTAGTTATATGTTGTGTTGTAGTTTAGTGGGGTGTTTTGTTTTAGTACGTTTTCTGTGTGTCCATCTGATTTTTTGTTCTCTTATTGCTCTTTGTAGTCCTTCGATTGTTCTGTATATTTTTTTTCTGAATCGTGGTAATGTTGTTCGGTAATAGTTTTCTATTGTGTTGTTGGTTGCTGGTATGTTTTTGTTTTCTATGTGGTTGAAGATTACGTCTAAGTTTGATTTTATTTTATCTAGGAATTTTGTTATGATTGGGTTTAGTTGGTCTTTTTGGTTGTATATGGTGTTGAATTTTCTTGTTGCTTCTTTTATTGTTTTTGAATCCCATATTATTTGTATTCTTTTTTTATCTTTGTTTATTTCTTTTAATTCTTTGTCTATTTCTTTTAATTCTTTGTTTTTTGTTCTTTTTTCTATTTTGTTTGTGTGTCTTAGGAGTGGTGTCATTAGGTTTTGCATTATGTGGAAGAAGCATCTATGTTGTATGGCCCCTATTGCTTCTATGATTGTTTTGTATCCTTGTCGTCCATCAGTAGTTATAGAATGGATGGGATAATTTTGTAATGATTCTTTTAAGAATTTTTCAATAGTTTTGTCATCAAAATCATCTTCTGATATGATTATATCGGATATTATTAGTTTATTATGATGATCTATTATTGTGAGTCTTATATGTATTTTATTGATATAAACGTATTGTTCATCGTAGGAGTAATGTCCTGATGGTTTTATGTTTAGTTTTTCAATTCGTTGGTATTGTAAGTGTTCTAAATATTCAAATAGTGTTTCAGAATGATTTTTATCTTCTTGGAGTTGCTTCATTCTTTCTTCGGAGTGATTTTTTTCGTTGCTGAGTTTTGTGTATTCTTTTCTTTTGTTTTCTAGTTCTTCTTTTATTGGTTCGTTAAACAGTTAAGATAACGAATGAAATTTGACTTTAAAGAATTCCTAAAATTTAAATATTTTATTGAAGATAAATACATTACATT
>SUTP01000104.1:0-1993 GCA_015062815.1 Methanosphaera stadtmanae
AGTACCTTCAAATAATGTTAATCCACCAGTACCTACTACAATAGGATTACAATTGCTGAATATCTTTGCTGAGTTAACTGCATGATCATGGGAATGTTCAACACCAGCAACACCATTTAAAAATGTAAGCCAATAGTCAATCCCTGCGTTGTCTAATTTTTCACATTCACTTAGAATATCTTTGGATTGATAACCCTTATTGATTCTTTTTAATGTCCAGTCATCACCACTTTCAGCTCCAATATTGACTTCAACCATACCCTTTTCTTTTAATATTTTTAATTCTTCAACTGTCTTGTTTTTCATATTTGTTACACGTGCAGCCATTGTCATAACTTCCACATTTGGAAGGTATTTGTTTACCAGGTCACAGACATGATTTAATCTGTCAAAACTTAAACAGAATGGATCAGCTCCAATTAATTGTAATCTATCTGTTTCTGGATACATTTGTGCTATTTCCTGCAAATCTTCTTCCACCCATTCTATTGGTGAAGGCTTGAATTGAATATCTTTGTACATGTTGCAGAATTTACATTTGTTATGTGTACATCCTTGTGTAATCTCTAATAATGGAGATGGTGGTTCATAAGGATTTCTGTAAAGTGTTCCGGTATAATGCATATTATAATTCTCCTATTGTATTTAAATATTTATTTTATGTTAATTTTCTAAAAGTATAATTATAAATAATTATTTATAATATATTATAAGTCATTTATTGAAATTATACAGGTGTATTTGATGACAAAGCTTAATGAAGATGATTTATTTATTCCTATAGTTGTTTATCTTGATTATATTAATGTAGAATACAATAAATTCTTGAAAAATAACTTTAATAACATAACTCCTCGTGATTTTACTTATCTGGTAAATATATTTTATCATCCTAATATTTCTCAAAGAGCATTATCTGATTTGTTAATTGTTTCAGAGGCTAATGTTGGTCAAATTGTCAAACGTTTGGAAAAAAATAATCTAGTATATCGTGAATTTGATGAAAAAAATAAAAGTAGACGACTTATTAATCTAACTGATAATGGACAAAAAGTTGTTTTATCATATTTGGATGTAGCACGTGTATGGGAGAAAAAATTTTTTGAAAATTATACAGTGGATGAGGAGAAAATGTTTAAGGAGATGATTTCTGATTATTATCAAAAATCAATTCCTGAATAATTCATCTTAAAGTCCTACTCCACCATCAACTCTTATTATTTGTCCATCTACGAATGTTGATTCATCACTGGCTAAAAATACTGCCATATTAGCAATATCTTCTCCTTTACCTATTCTTTTCATTGGAGTTGCTTCCATCATTGCGTTACATGCTGTTTCATCAGTACCTTCTACCATTGGCGTATCAATTAATCCTGGTGCAATACAATTACATCTTATCTCGGGACCTAATTCATATGCAATGGATTTTGTTAATCCTGCTATTGCATGTTTACTGGTTACATATCCTGCAGGACCATATTGTGGAGATAATGATGCGGCTGAACCAGTGTTAATTATTGTTCCATTTTGTTTTTCTTTCATTACTGGTACTACCAGTTGGGTTAAAAGAAATGCTGCTGTTACATTAATGGCTAATATTTTATTCCATTCTTCACGTGATAAATCCATTAGATTATTTAATGAAAAGGTTCCTGCATTGTTGAAAAGAACATCAATTGTCCCATATTCTTCAACGGTTTTGTCTACAATATTTTTTAAATCATCAGGATTTGTCATATCTGCAAGGATATATATTGCTTCTCCACCTTCAGATTTAATATTATCAACAACTTGTTTTGCTCTTTCTTCGTTTCTACCAACTACAACAACTTTAGCACCTTCTTTTGCGAATAGTTCTGCTGAAGCTCTTCCCATTCCGGAAGTTGATCCTGTGATGATTGAAACTTTCCCATCTAATCTTCCCATTTTTTCACCTTAAAACTTTAAGACTAAAGACTCTTTAGTCTTTAAAGATATTTTGTAAAAACTC
>SUTP01000104.1:2093-3445 GCA_015062815.1 Methanosphaera stadtmanae
GAGTAATTAATATGGGTCAGTTACCATTACCAGATAAACAAAATTTAACAGATGAAGAATTTTTTAATAGAATTATGGAAATAACAACTTTAACTAACTTATTAAATTCAACAAAAAGTGGCAATGCTCCAAATTTATTATTAACTGGTATTAGGGGTGTTGGAAAAACTGTATTTTTGAGAAAAATTAAACAAAAATTGGAAAAGGATTATTTAGTTGTTTATATTGATTTTTCTAGGGCAGAATGTTATCAAAAAGATAATTTATCAATTAATGGTTTAATGGAACATTACTATAATGAATTATTAAATGAATGTAAAAGGAAAGGATTAACTACTATTGATAAAAAAATTACAAAATATTTTAAAACAAACAATTTTAAAATTAAAGATGTAAAAAATGTGGGTGGATATTCTCTACCAGTAATAGGTAGTGAAAAAAATTCAGAAAAATTTATTAATTTTGTATTGAATTTACCTCAACAAATATATGAAGAAGATGAATTTTGTTATCAGGGTATATTGATTTTTATAGATGAATTTCAAATAATTAAAGAATTAAACAAATATATGGAGTCCTTTTTATGGAAATTCAGAAGTTTTATTCAAAATCAAAATTTTGTCTCTTATGTTCTATCAGGTTCAATGAGTTTACAAGATGAATTAATTACTAAAATAGCAAGTCGTGGTGGGGTATTTGGTGGAAGAATGATGACATTTCATATTAATCCTTTTGATAAAAATACAGTGAAAAAATATTTAGATGAGAAAGCAAATACTTTAATTTTTTCAGATGATGGTTTTGAAAGATTTTATAAATGTACTTCAGGAATTCCATCTTATATCAATTTATTTGGAAGATTATTACCTAGTAATGTTCAGTTAGATGCAGAACTTGTTAAAAAAGAATTTATTAATGCTATTCCATTATTGTCTACTCAGTTAATAAATATTTGGTCAAGATTGTCTTCTACAGAACAGGAAATATTGATTTCTTTATTAAATAATGATTTAAAAAGAATTAAAATAGCTGACTATGTTGGTGTTAAAAGTGGTTCTTTGAGCAGACCTTTAAATAAACTTCAAAATGAAGGACTAATTATGATAATTGATGGTAAATATCAACTTACTGAGCCAATGTTAGGTAAATGGTTGAAATTAGAGTATGAACGTAAAGGAATTTATCCATATAGGAGAATTTAAGAAGATTGTAATTAACGGGGGTGTTATAATGTTATATGAATTAGTAGGTAATGATTGGGATAATTTTCTAAACAGGGAACATGAATTTTTATATTATCAGAAAATGGATAAGTTTATTGAAGAGGAATATGAAAATAAGGTAATTTATCC
>SUTP01000104.1:3545-5403 GCA_015062815.1 Methanosphaera stadtmanae
AAGGAATTATTAAATAATTCTAATCATTTAGTTTTGGTGACATCACATCCCAGCCCATTTTCAGCCAGAAGAGGATTTTTAGGTTCTAATCATTTCAAAGAGGCTAATGAATTTTTAAAAAGAAATAATATTGAGGAGATAAATTGGAATCTTGAATGAACTGTGAAATAAATATTTTAATAATAATTAACAGAGTATTTAATAATTAAGTATAGAGGAATATGATATGTTTACTGAGAATACTATATTAATCGGAAGTAATGAAAATAAGGATGTATTATTATTACCAAAGTTAGCAAATAGGCATGGATTAATAGCTGGTGCTACAGGAACTGGTAAAACAATAACATTAAAAGCAATGGCAGAAGCATTTAGTGATATGGGGGTTCCAGTATTTCTGGCAGATATGAAGGGAGATATTTCTGGATTATCTAAGATTGGAGTGGATAATGAAAAAATATCTGAAAGAATTGAAAAATATGATTTAAAAAGTAAAGGATTTAATTTCAAATCATATCCTGTTGAATTTTGGGACTTGTTTGGAGAAAAAGGACTACCTATACGAGTTACAATATCCCAGATGGGACCAACATTATTATCAAAAATATTAAACCTAACAGAGGCACAGGAAGGCATATTAAATATAGTATTCAAAATTGCTGATTCAGAATCATTACTATTAATAGATATTAAAGATTTAAAATCAATGATTAATCATGTAACAGAAAATAAAGATAAATATGAATCAGAATATGGTTCAATACCAACCAGATCTGCTAATAATATTCTTCGTTCTCTTTTAACTCTTGAAGATCAGGGTGGAAATAATTTCTTTGGTGAACCGGCATTAGAATTAAATGATTTCATACAATGTGATGATGAAAATAAGGGAATAATCAATATATTGGATGCAGTTAAACTATCATTGGCTCCGGACTTATATGCCACATTCCTGTTATGGATGTTATCAGAGTTATATGAAACATTACCCGAAGTAGGTGATATGGATAAACCAAAATTTGTATTCTTCTTCGATGAAGCACATTTATTATTTGATGGAATGAATCCAGTATTCCAAAAGAAAATTGAGCAAATAGTAAGATTAATACGCTCTAAAGGTGTAGGATTATACTTCATATCACAAAGTCCTGCAGATATACCTGATGAAATATTAGCACAGTTAGGTAATAGAATACAACATGCATTAAGAGCTTACACACCAAAAGAACAAAAAGCAGTTAAAGTAGCAGCACAGTCATTCAGGCCAAATCCAAACTTTGATACAACAGAAGTAATATCTAATTTAGGTATAGGTCAGGCATTAGTATCAGTACTCGATGAAGAAGGTATACCAGGAATAGTTGAAAAAGTTGATATCATACCTCCACAAAGCTATACTGGAGCCATAGATGACTCATATAGACAAGAATTAATTAATATATCCGTATATAAAGATAAATATCTCGAAGCATTTGACAGAGAATCTGCATATGAATGCTTATTACAAAAAGTAGAACAATCAGAAGTAGTCCAACCACAACAAGTTCCAGATAATAGTCAACAGGAACAAACAATAGATTTCAAAGAACCTGAAGATATTCCTCAAGAAGAACCTAAAAAGAAATCCATCTTTGAACAGGTACAAGATATAGCAGGTAGTATGGACTTGGACCCAACCAATACATCCAGTAGAACTAAAAAAACTAGTAGAAAAAATCAGGCAGGAAAATCAGACATAGAAAAAATAGCAACAAATGCCACTAATACTATTGTAAGAGAAGCATCACGACAAATTGTTCGAGGATTATTCGGACAAATGAAATTATTTTAATTAACTAAAAAATAGTGCAACAATATC
>SUTP01000105.1:0-2654 GCA_015062815.1 Methanosphaera stadtmanae
AATAGTTAAAAAAAAAATTATAAAAGAAGATACTTATGCAGAATCTAAATCTAGTTTATGTGGAATAACTTCATATTCTAAAAAGTCATATGCCATATCTTCAAATTCTTCTAATTCATATTCATCAAATTTTTTATCTAATAAACCACCAATGTCTACTATTTTATTAACTTTAAAATTACCCGAAACAAGACCTCTATGAGCATTTTCTATTACAAAAGGATTTATAGCTCTTGAAAAATGAGTTAACATTAATAAAGTTAATTTACCTTTCATTTCTAATTCAGGATCATAAGTTAATGAACCAAGACGGTCTAAAAACATTTTAGATTGACCTGCAAGATCATTATAAAATATTGGTGCTGTGAAAATAAAATAATCTGCATCACGTATTTTATCAATTATTTTATTGTAATCATCATCAAGTACACATCCACCACCATTTTTACAAGCTTCACAGCCAGTACAATATTTTATATTGTAATCATCAAGGAATAACACCTCATTACTTCCATCATCATCTTCAAGACCAATGGTAAATCTATCAACAATTTCTTTGGTATATCCATTCCTATGTGAAGAAGTAATTAAAGTAACTGCTTTCATTAAATCACCTTTTTTGAATTTAATATTTTTCTAGTTTTTTCATTACCATATGGACATATATATAAACACATTCCACATGCAATAGGTCGACCTTCTTCTTTTCTACTCATTAAAAACTCACCACATTTATTGGGATCATATGATTTTGCAGGATCCGGTAAATCAGTAATTGCCTTACCTGGACAGGCTTTGACACACATATCACAATCACCACATAAAGATTCCATAGGTCGACCAGTATATTCAGCTAATGGAGCATTTGTCAATATAGTAGCCCAAGTAATACGAGGACCATATTTTTCAGTAGTTAATAAATTATTTTTTCCTAACCAACCAATACCAGCCAAATGTGCACTGGCTTTATTACTAAACGGCATTTTAAGATTTAGTGAAGGATTTGTACCAGACACATCTAATTCAATAGCCTGATAATTTTCATTTTCTATATACTTAATAATTTTTTTAGCTATTTTTGACACTCTTTGATGTGAATGATAATATTCATCCAGGTATTCCTGAGCAAGTTCATCATCATTATATGTTAATGGAATCTTTTCAATAATATCTTCCAACATTCGATGACCAATTGCTATTGCATAGGGATATTTACAAATATCTTCACCATATGTTTCAATTAATTCGTCTTGATTTAATGAAAAATCAGCAATGCCATAAACATCACTTAATTCTTCGATATAATCAATCAATGACATACTATCACTCTGTATAACCTATTATAAGTGTACCTAATTTTGTGTCATGAGGTAAATCAAAGCAATCTTTAATATAATGGTCAGTATTAGTTGAAGGAATTGCAACAATTAAACTTGATACTAGACTTTCAAGATCTGAATCAGTGAAAAAATCACTATGTGTTCCAGTCATTACAAAGAATTGTTTTTCACCAGGTAATGCTAGATTTTTATAAGTTACAAAATTCTCTGATAAGAAGTATACATTTGGATCTTCTCTTAATTCTTCAAGTTCTTCTTCATCAGTTATTGTTTCACCAATTATTTTTCCAGATTCAGTTCTAAGAGTAAATGATCCATCATCTTCGGATGGTTCTGTAGTTCTAGTAATCTCTACTTCATTATCCATGACAAGTACTAATGCATTTTCTTCTTCAAATGCATCATTCATTCCTTCATTAACAAAAGGTACTATTTCATTTAATCTTGCCATTTCATGTTGTAATACCTGTTTTTTCATATCCTCATTCATAAGTTCTGTGATTATTATTCGTGGGTCTTCTTTGAGTAAATTGATTAATTCTTGTTGGACTGTCATATCCTCACCACTCTTATAGGGTATATTTTAATCTTTTTTAACATTGAATCCTACTAATATTGAGGCTAATTTAGGATCATCTTCAAAGTCAAAGTATTCTTTGATATATACATCTGCAAGTGGATCTGGACTACTGGATACAACATCACAGGTATCTTCTAATTCTTCAACTTCAACAAATGGAACTGGTGGTAATAAAAATGCTTGTTTAGTTGGATTTGCTTCTAAACGTTCAGATTTCAGATTTTCCTCTATTTCTTTAGGGTCATGTGTTAATACAAAATCGGGTGTTACAAATGTTGAATTTTTATTTGCTTCATGTTTATGTTTTTGTTCAGGATTAACAATTTCTTCCCCTAATATATTTCCTTTATTATCAACTAATTGTACAGTTGGTGTTGGAGGTGGTCTAAATGTTGCAGTTTTAATTATTGCTACTGTGTAGTCTCTGTTTAAACATTCATGAACTCCATAATTAATAACTGGAATTACTTCACCTGTTTTTTCCATTTCAATTTCTAATATTTTTTTACGTACTTCATCATTTAACACACCTACACTTTGTACTCCCCTTAAAGGATTTATGGTATCTAAAACTTCTTGAAGTACTTCTTCAGGATTTTTACTAATAATTATACCTCCTTAATTTATGAATTCTTTATAATAAGTATTTTATTTTTCTTATTTTATATTAATGTGGTTTGCTAGAAATATAAAATTCAATAAAAATTGATTTTATGGAAATATTTTAAAATAAG
>SUTP01000105.1:2754-5311 GCA_015062815.1 Methanosphaera stadtmanae
AAATAAGTTAATTAAAACTAGAAAAATATTCTTAAAACAAATTAAAAATTAATTTTGATAAACAATATTCAAAAAAGGTAAAAAGAAAAGATTTTATTCAATTTTTTTAACTATAACAGCAGTTCCATAAGCTAGAACTTCCTGCATATTTTGGGATATTGAATCAGAATCCATTCTAATTGATATGATAGCGTTAGCACCTAATTCTTTTGCATGGCTTATACATCTTTCAATAGATTCATCTCTTGAATCTTCCATCATAGTAACATATTGTTTAATTTCACCACCCAACATACCTTTAAGACCAGCAGTAATATCTCCGCCTAAACCGCGGGCACGAACTGTAAGACCATACACAAATCCTTTATGTTCAATTATTTCATAACCTGGAATGAAATTTGCACTAGAAATAAGAAATTCATCTTTTGAAACCATTTTATCACCATCCTTAATTATTGATAATAATAACTAGCATATACAAATATAAATAGATATGTGTTATTATTTGTATGTAACTTTAATATCATCTCGAGCAACAGTTCTTTTAAAACGTTTACGGGGATAACCTAAAACATAAGTTGCATGCAAATGTTTATTTTTACTTATTTCAGGGAAAAGTGTCATAAATTTTTCATGATTGACCGTATCACTTAAAGCAATATACCCACAATAAAATCCACCAACACCTAAACTATAAGCAGCAATTTCTAATCGACTCATATTAATAACTGTATCAATAGGATTTTCAGAAAATCCAAGAATAACTTGTTGTCCTTCAAAAGTCAAAGGATTTTCATCAATTTCACCATTTAAATATGCACCTATTTTTTGAGCGATAGGATATTCAGTATCTTTAAGTATATCATAAACTAATTCTACTAATTCATCAAGTTTTTCATCAATAACCATATATTCTACAGTTTGAGTATTTTTAGAACTTGGACTATAATAAGAAGCCTTAAATAATTTGTTTAATGTTTTTTTATCAATTTTTTCTTTGGTAAAATATCGGACGCTACGACGATTTTTAAGTAAGTCAATTAAATCGTCATATTTAATAGAAGGATGTGTACTATTAATTTTTTCAATTTTATCTTCTTCATCTAAATATTTTGTTAATTTAATAGCTTGTGAAGGACAAATAGCTGTACAATGTCCACATTCAATACATTCATTGTTTTTTTCGATAGCAAATGAATTAACTTCTATATGATTACAGATACATACAGATTTACATGATTCACAAGCTAAACATTTTTCAATGTTTATGGTTAATGATTTCATTATTTAAAATCCCCTAAAAGTATCTATTACTAGATTTATAGTCAGTGTTAGATATACATTTACATAGTAATAACTGATTTGTTGAAATATTTTTTAAATTCTCTAATTTAATTTAAATTTATCGTAAATTCTTGTTTACTCAATTTAAAAGGTGTAAATAAAATGATTGATGAATCATAGTAAATATTATTAAAAATGAAAATTAAATAGTAATTATATTATTGAAAAAATATATTGAGATGATTGAAATATTTGAAGAGAAAAAAATTTTATCAATTCAAGATTTATCATGTTATGGGCAATGTTCATTAACTGTTGCTTTACCTATTATTTCTGCTTTTGGAATAGAAACTGCTGTCCTCCCTTCTGCTGTTTTATCTACACATACATCAGGTTTTACAGACTATACTTTTAGAGATTTAACAGATGATTTTCCATCTATTCAAGAGCATTGGGAGAAGGAAGACATATATTTTGATGCTATATACACAGGATTCATAGGTTCAATAAAACAAATGGATTATATAAAGGAAATTATAAAATCAAGACTAAAACCTGAAGGAAAAGTATTTGTGGATCCTGCTATGGCTGACTATGGTGAATTTTATCATGGTTTTGACCAGGATTTTGCTGATAATATGGGTGAATTATGTAAAGTGGGTGATTATATTCTTCCTAATACGACTGAGGCTTGTTATTTATTACATAAATCATGGAACCCTGAATTTACAAAAGATGAAATGATAGATATTGCAGAGGGTCTTACTGAATTTACAAAAAAATATGTTATATTAAAAGGCGATGTAAGTGAAGAAAATAAATTAGGAACAATTATTTTAGATAAAAATGAACCATCTTCTCTAAATATAGTATATAATGATAAAATAGATTATTCAACTCATGGAACAGGTGATGTGTTTGCTTCAGTTTTTGTAGGAAGTTCTGTACTTGGTAATTCTCCTGCTACTTCAGCTAAAATTGCTGGAGAATTTACCAAAAAATCTATTGAAAAAACAATTGAATATCCAACTCATACATATGGTGTTAAATTTGAATCAGTTATTCTACAAATAAGTGATTTATTGAAAAAATATGGGGATAATGATAATTAACCTTAAGATAATTAATCTCCATTAGTTTTTATCTTTTTTTCACATTTGAATGATTAGTTTACAAATTTATTACCACAGTTACCGCAGAAAGCATCTTCTGGTTTTGATATGTGTCCACAGTTACTACATTTTAGTTCATTAATTACTGGAGTTCCACAGTC
>SUTP01000106.1 GCA_015062815.1 Methanosphaera stadtmanae
TTTTGTGATTATGGCGCATTTGACCTAATGTGGCGCATTTGACCTAAGTCATTAATTTGAGAGATATCCATGACACTATAATCCATTACAATAATATAATTTAGTTAATACATTTATAATAATTAATGAATATAAAGTTTTAATGAATAAATATAAAGTTTAATACAATATTCGTGCATAATAAAATGTTATAAAATAATATAAATATTAGTAATATAATAAAAAGTTATTTAATATAATAATACTATAAATAAATAAATTAATTCTCATATTTTTATGTTATTAATGATTTAATGTTTCTGCTGATATAATCACCAGCCACTTTTATAATAAAATAATAAATTTATCTTTACATAATTTTTAATATATTTATGTGTTTATAATTAATAAATTTTTATATTAAATTAAGTTTTTATTTGTATTCTATATCACAGTGTTATAAAAAATTAATTGTGTAAATTTTATTTCTTTAATTTATTTTTTTAAATTGTAAATTTTATAGTAATTTAAGGTGCATTCAAATAAACCTAGATTCTATTAATTTTACAATTTTCCAACTATTTGAATAAGGAGCCTACCTTTATTTGAGTGGTTGTTTAATAATCGAAAAAGAATTATTTTATTTTATTTTTTTTATTTTTTTTATCATGAATTACATGCGAATTTCGGAACATAGAGTAGCAGGAGACCGTGACGATGTCTCTGATGCAAGCTCTATGGATATTGAACGTGAGGAAGGCGAAGTCGTCAGCGCCGGAAATTTCCTCATCCCAAAACCTCCCAAGTTCGCAGGAAAAAGGAGTGAACTTCCATACTTCCTGGAGAGAATGAAAAAATACTTCAAGTACAACTTGGGAGAAGAAGCTGAAGATAGTTACAAGGTGGACATTCTCAGCTGCTACCTTGAAGGATCCGCCGCCGAATGGTTTGCCAACTTGGAGAAGATGGAGAGCCCATTACTGAACTCTTATGACGGACTTATCGAAGCTATGAAAGAGAGGTATAAGACTTGCGCCAGTGCCGATGTTGCGAACAGCCGCCTAGCCAAGGTAAAGTCATCCCAATTCCGGAGTGTAATGGAATATTGCGATCACTTCGAAAAGATCGCAAGGGACTCCTCATTCAATGATGAGGCAAAGATACATTTCTTCGTTGAAGGCCTACCAACCAGTGTTCGGGAAAGGACTAAAATGTTTTACCCAAGAATTCGCAAATTACCAGAATTGATCAACACTGTGGCTGCGAACGTAGAGGAAGACAGAAGAGTTTACGGACATGATCCCATGGAAGTAGACGGAAGAAGATTACGTTCATTCTCTCGGAACCTAGGAAGATATACGCAAAACTTTAGGAACTACGAAGATGAAGAAGCTACAGAGAAGAAGACTAAGGTGAAGAAATGCTTTATCTGTAAATCTACTGGCCATGTTAAGAAGGACTGCCCAAAATTTAAAGAAAAACTTGCAAATAGATCCAAAGCTTTTATTTTGAAATCGGATAGCAAGAGAATGTTAAACGTCTTTGACATCATTCTCAAAACTGATAGTGGTCTGAAGGTAAAAGCTCTCGTGGATTCTGGTTCTGATCTGGACTTTGTCGATTGGGAAGCTGCTAAACGCATGAGGATTCCTATCCAACGATTACAAAAGGACAAATACGTGGAAGGTCTGGGTGGAAATGGAACTTTAGGTTATCAGACCACTCCACTTATCATGATCATTGGTGATCATGAGGTATCGATCCAATTTTATGTAACAATTCTACCAACCAACATTCCAATCATTTTAGGAAGTCAATGGTTAAAAAAACATGATCCTAAAATCGGGTTCAAGGATCAAACCATTGAATTCCCATCCGAATACTGCAAGAAAAATTGTTGTGCTACTAGGTGTCAGATTGAAGAACAGATCAAGAAGAATGAAGAAAAGAAGAAGGAAGAAAAGAAGAAACGTGAGGAGACAGCTCAGGAGATAATAGACAATTATAAAAGTTGTTTGGTAAAGTTGAATAACAGAAATAAAGAGAAAAAAGATAAACATGTAATTAGTATAGTTAATAAAGATAAATGTATTAAGAAAAAGACATGTGAGAAAATTTTAAAAAATAATAAAGTTTTAAGTAAAAAGTATACTATTTGTTGTGTTATAAAAGAAAAAGAGAATGATAAAGTGTTGGAAGAAGTTCCTGTGGAATATGAGGAATATAAAAGTGTATTTGATGAAATCGAGTGTAATGAGTTACCTCCACATCGAATATACGACTGTAAAATAAAATTAAAAGATAAAGATAATTTGTTTTATGGTCCATTATATCCTCTAACTGAAGAAGAAAGAACTGCGCTAAAGGAGTACATAAAAGAAAATTTAGAGAAAGGGTTTATTAGACCATCCAATTCTCCAGCCGGTGCGCCTGTGTTGTTTGTTAAAAAAAAGGATAACACTCTTAGGTTATGTGTCGATTACAGGAGATTAAATGAAAATACAATAAGAGACTCGTACCCATTACCTCTGATTACGGAACTCTTTGATCGACTTCGTGAAGCCAGGATTTTTACCAAATTAGACCTAAAATCAGCATATAATTTGGTAAGAATCAACCCAGGGGATGAATACAAAACGGCATTCAGGACAAGATATGGCCACTTTGAATATCTTGTGATGCCTTTTGGATTAAAAAATGCTCCTGCAACATTCCAACACTTCATCAACGACGTTTTGGGCGAATACCTTGATGATTTTGCTTTTTCTTACATTGATGATATTTTAATTTATTCAAAAAATTTAGAAGAACACCGCGTACATGTAAAAAAGGTATTAGAACGCTTAAAGAAGAATGGGTTATATGTAAAGCTAAGCAAATGTGAATTCGAAACAAATGAAACTACCTTTTTGGGTCATATCATTAGTGATAAAGGAATTGCAATGGATCCGGCTAAGGTAAAAGCTATCAAAGAATGGCCTATACCTACCAATGTAACTGAAGTACAATCATTCATCGGCTTATGTAATTATTATAGAAGATTTATCCCAAGCTTTGCCAACATCGCGAAACCTTTACACAATCTTACGAAGAAAGGTGTTAACTTTGACTGGTCGACAGAATATAATAATGCCTTTGAAGTTCTGAAGGATGCGTTTACTAAGGAACCTATTCTTGTGCACGCGAATCCCGATTTGGAGTTTATTGTCGAAACGGATGCAAGTAACTTCGCAATTGGTGCTGTACTTTCTCAACGTCAGCCAGTAACTAATGAACTTCATCCAATCTGCTACTACTCCAGAGGATTGACGAAGTCCGAAAAAAATTATCCGATCTACGATAAGGAATTATTAGCTGTTATTAGTGCTTGTAAGGAATGGCGTCATTACTTGGAAGGTGCTAAACATCCATTTAAGGTATTTACTGATCACAAGAATTTAACCTTTCCAAGGAAACCTGAATTATTATCACAAAGACAAATTAGATGGAACTTATTCTTGACTCGTTTTGATTTTTCAATTAACTATAGACCTGGAAAAGAAGGTGGAAAACCAGATGCATTTTCAAGAAGAGCTGATTACTCTAAGCATGATAATGATATGCATGATGAAGAAGAACATATCGCATCTTGTCTTACCGTTCAAGAAATTAGGGATAACGTCTCTATAGTTGCTGTACAAGGTAGCTTAAGAGAAGACTTAATTAAGGAAAGCAAGAATGATGAAGAAATTCTGAATATCATTAAAATGCTTAAAGGTGAAATTGCTGCGGATAAACGAAAAAAAAAATTGCTCAAGGAATTTCATTATGATGAAAGTAATGAAGGCTTGTTGTTTTACCGAAAATTAATTTATGTCCCTGTCAAATTAAGAAACAAAATTATTTCGATACATCATGACAGCCTAACTGCAGGACATTTTGGATACTTAAAGAATAGAGAATTAATCAGTAGAAACTTCATTTGGTTGAACATGGTGTCTGATATTATAAATTACATCTCTACTTGTTCAGTTTGTTGCTCTGCTAAGGATGAAAGACATAAACCTTATGGTTTATTAGTTCCTTTACCTACTCCCAAGAAACCTTGGTCTTCTATATCTTTGGATTTTATTACTGATCTTCCTAAATCCAAAAACAAAACTGTTGTAATGGTTATTGTAGATCGTTTTTCGAAAATGGCTCACTTCATTCCGTTCAGAATGCTCCCTACTGCTCAAATCGCTGCTGATGTCTTCTTACAAGAGATTTTCAGGTTACATGGACTTCCCGACGAAATTATTTCAGATAGAGGTACTCAATTCACTGCTGAATTTTGGCAACGTTTATGTAGTCTGTTGTGCATTGACCACAAACTCTCTAGTGCACACCATCCTCAAACTGATGGACAGACCGAACGCGTTAACGGAATTCTTGAACAATATTTACGATGCTACTCTAATGAAAAACAAGATAATTGGGTATGCTTATTACCATATGCTGAATTCGCATATAATAACACCTTACAACAATCCATTAAACAAACTCCATTTTATGCTAATTATGGATATCATCCTAGATCCAGTCCTTTAGTTGCTGCAATTAATGGCAACGGTGCAGCTCACGATCGTGCTAAGGAAATTCAAAAGAACTTTTTGTTTTTGAGAAGTAAACTTGAAGAAGCTAAACTAAGATACAAAAAATACGCTGATATGGGAAGAATCCCAGGTCCAGAATTTAAGGTTAATGATCTCGTTTGGTTAAAACGTAACGATTTAATCAACAAAGGTTCACCAAAACTAAATAAAAGGAAAGTAGGTCCATTTAAGATCGTGAAGAAAATCAATACTGTTACTTACCAATTAGAATTGCCTAAGAAGTACAGATGTCATCCAGTTTTTCACATTTCTGAAATGGAACCTTACAGAGAAAGAAGTTCAAATATTGAATCTACAGTTAATTTAAAAATACCTGAATTGTCTGTGGATACCGAATGCCATGATAAGTATGAACCTATGGAAATTTTAAAGGATGCTATAGTTAAAGGAGTTAAGTTTTACTGTGTTTTATTTAAAGGCTCCGATAATGAAGAATGGCGTTGGTGTAAAGAAGAAGAGATCGAAGATCCCCAACTTATCCAAGAATACTTAAGTGCTAAGAAAGGAAAGAGGAAAATCCTCTGTTAAGTCGCTCAGGGGCTCGACTTAAAGAGAGGGGCATGTAAAATAAATGATTTATACATAAATTTATGTAACATCATAAATCAACGTGATCAAGTCATACTTAATTTGATTT
>SUTP01000107.1 GCA_015062815.1 Methanosphaera stadtmanae
CACATCATCTATAGATGTAGCAGAGATTATTCTTTCATCATAGGGGATTTGTTTTAAGAATTTTCTAACATAATTTGGCTCTGTTGCAATCCTACCTTTTGATTATTTTTGTATGATTCTTTTTTGATTTTTTAGATTATCGTTGTTTGTTCTTTATCGTTGGTTATTTCTTGTATTGGATTTTTTGTGATGTTTGTGGTTTGTGAATGTTTGAGTTGTAGTAATGTTTTCATATGTGATTATTTTATTTTAAAACAAATGGTGGTGAAGATAAATGATGAATTAAACAAGTAATTCATCAAATATATTATATATATAAAATCTAAGCAGTTACAGTTAAAGTTTTAGCATCTATTAATTTTTCATAATCTGGTGATATGAGTGTTGTTGTTAGTGTATAATTATGATTATTTATCCAGATATTCTTTTGCTTTGTTTAAGAAATCAGTTGCTACATCAATACGTTCTTTTGCTATTTTTTCATCAAAAGTTAAAGTAACATCATAATCTGCTTGTATTCTTAATGTTTCGGATCTGGAAAGTTCATCATAATATTTTTTTTCAAAGTCACCGGTATTCACATATTCTTTAGAGAAACCTCTTTTTACACCATCATGTGATTTGGTGGTATAACCCTTTAGAATCAGTAATCCCTTTGCAACCATGAACATGGAATAATAGGATAATGATAATGAATTTCTATACTTTTTTAGTTTATATAATTCAATGCTTGATTCTAGATTTTCTAAAGCATTTCGCATATAATAATCTATTTCATCCAATGATTTCACCATCCTTAATTACATTTGATATATATGAAAAATTTCTTATTTCATTAAAATGATCTTGTGAGATAAACTGTGGTGATATTACTTCATCATCTTCAATGATGATATTATATGTTTCATCGTATACTTTTGATTCAATCTTCTTATAATCATTAGTAATGATAAGAATATCTATATCTGATTCTGGTTTATCATCTCCACGTGCGACAGAACCATATAATATTATTTGAATAATATGCTCAGATTTAATTGCATCAGCAAATTTTTGAGCTATTTCTTTTCGATTATTCATATTATCACCAAGGTTATAAAACATTTATTATTATATTCGATAAATATCCTAATTTTAACTAAAATTAATTTATAAGATTATGTAAATTAAAAATATTTATTATATACTTGTTTAGTAACTTTTATAATAAGCATTATTTAAATTTTTAGGAGATTTTTTACAATGCTGTCAACTTAATTTTTGATTTGTGTTGTTTCGTTTTTCTTTTTTTGGAATTTTTTTTTGTTGTTAAAAGCTTCTTCTTAGATTGTAGGGGTATTTTACTCTTTGTTTAGTTTTTCTGTTTGTTGAGGGTCTGTTGAATTTATGATCTGTGGTGAATTTTATGGATTTGCCTATTAAATTCTTCAGATGTTTTTTAATTGTTGTTAATGGCTTTAGTAATATGTCTATGTTTTTGTTCATTTTTTCGAGGAATTTTTTTATGATGGGTTCTAGTTGGTTTCTTTGGTTGTATATTGTGTGAAATCTACGATAGGCTTGTTTTTGTTTTTGTTTGTTTTTATTTTTCGGTTTAGTTTGTTTATATGTTTTTGTAGTGGTGTCATAAGATTTTGCATTAGGTGGAAGAAGCATCTGTGGTGTACAGCTTTTAATGCTTTGATTATTGTGTTGTATGTGTTTCTGCCATCTGTTGTTATGCTTTTTAATGGTTTGTCTTTGAGGTTAGATTCCATGAATTTTTTTATTGTTGTTTCAGTGAATTCTTCTTCATTTACTAGTGTATCTGCTATTATTAGTTTGGTGTGAACGTCTATTAGTGTCATTCGTAAGTATAATATTTTATTTACAAATACGTACTGTTCATCATATGAGAAATGTCCTGATGGTTTTATTCCTCTTTTTTTGATTTCATCTTGTTGGATTTTCATTAATTTATCATAATATTTCCAGAATGATGTTATTTCACTGTAATAGATTGTTGAAGGTGAAATATTTGTTTTGTAATAATGGTTTAGTTCTTCCGATTTGGATTCATATGATCTATAACTAATTAATGCAGAGTTTGTTCCACCATCACGTACTTAGCGTGTGTAACAACAATGTTTATCTCTGTATTTAGCTAATGAAGATTTTTTAAGAACGTTACATTTTTTATGAATATAATTTTGCAATTTAACAATTCTTTTTTTATTCCAGTTACGTTTAGATTTACCATTAAATTGCAATTTTCTACCACATTTAGGACAGATAATATTTGTTTTAATAAAACAAATAGTCTTATGTTCATGATCTGCACAATAAAATAGATAATCAAGTTCCTTTTCTTCAACAGTCTCTTTAACGTAAAGACAATCATCTTTACCAAAAAATGTATAATTTAGTTCAAACATACTATTATTGTATGTAGGGTATATATTTCATGTCATAATAATATATATTACCCTATATATTATTTAAAGGTTATTATACACTTATTTTAACATAATAACAATTAATCAATAGCATATGATAAAATAAACTTAATATATCCTAGATTATTGATATTTAAATTATATTATGTCTTTTTTTAAATTTTTAAACTCTTAAAATATATTTTAATAAAACTTAGCATAAAAGTGTTTAAATAATGAATACTTTCTTTAATTTAATTAATTTTATAAAAAAGGAGTTTATTACTTTTTGTAGGTTATGTTATTTATATATTGATTGATGTTTTTTTAATAAAGTCAATATATGTGGTTAAATTATTGAATTTTCAACCACATTTTCAACAGCCACTTATATACTCTTTAATTTAATTATAACTAATTAAAAATATAGAATTAATAACATAAATACTTAATTATAAAATAATAAAAAAATAAAAGATTAAAACAAAGAAAAATAGTAAAAACTACGAAATAATAATAAAAATAGATTTAAAAGTATTACATATGTTTTATGGAAATAAGAAAATAAGAAATATTAAGAAGTTTACTTAAAAATAGAATGATTTAAAATGATTAAATAAGAAAATAAGTTAGTACATATTTTTGGTCAAAACTCTATTCAAAACTACAGAAAAATACTGCACTTCCAGTTCCTTTAGAAAATCTTAAAAATGATTTGTTTTTTAATTTAGTTAAA
Organism: Methanosphaera stadtmanae; assembly: GCA_015062815.1. Taxonomy (GTDB): domain Archaea; phylum Methanobacteriota; class Methanobacteria; order Methanobacteriales; family Methanobacteriaceae; genus Methanosphaera; species Methanosphaera stadtmanae_B. Next base: position 3,151 of record SUTP01000107.1, read on the forward strand.
CAATCATTATAAACTAGTTTATTATCAATAAAAGTTCCATTTTTACTATCTTTATCTAATATAATCCATTGATTTTCCTGATAAAAAATATATGCATGTGGATTGGATATACTTGAAACTTTAGAATATTTAGAATCTAAAAGAATTGTAGAAGAGATAATTTGATTATCAAATTCTTTACATCCAACCAGTATTTTGTCTTCTTTGTTTAATTTAAATGTTTTTCCTTTATCTACTCCATTTAATACTGTTAATATGCAATGTTCACCATCATTAACCTCTTCATGAGATTCATATAATTTGAATAATGATAATAATTCTTTAGTGAATAAATTTACATCTAAAAATAAATCTTTAAATGCATCTGTATTTATTTTATATGCTTTTACAGTTCGAGGACCTATTTTATTAGGTACTTCTTTTTTTATATGAACTTCTTCTATGAGTTTAGCTCCTTCTAATTGTTTTAAATGTTGTCCTAACATTTGTGGAGTTATATTTATCTCATATCTTTTTAATAGGAATGAATTAAGTTCTCGTGAATATAAAGGTTCTTTTATAATATTATCTTTTTGTTGATTATTTTCATCTATTTCTGACAATATTTCCAATATGGAGAATCGAACTTTATTATTAACTGCAGATAATTTTGATGCTAAGATATCATAAGTATTATAATTTTCATGATCTTCCATTATTCAATTCCCCTACCTTGTCTTATCTTAAATATTTATTTAAATAGTTTTATTATTACTTATTTGTAATGATAAATGTGTTTTAAATAATAAATATTTATTTTTATATTCAAACTCATCAAATTACAGAGATATATTATTTTTAATGTAATATCCATGTTTGATAATATAATTATTTTTTCATATGCCAATAAGGGCATAATTAAATTATTTTAAAAGACTCTCATATTTTGTTTAAATTTTCATCAATCCTAGATATGTTTAAGAAAATATATAAGTTATATAAATAAAATTATTTACTTATGAATATTTTTTTTTAGTTAATAAAAAAAGGAATATAATTATCTAATTTCTGAAATAAAAAGGAAATAAAAATTTTCTAAACAACTAATAATTTCACGAGTAAAGAAAATACTTTACATAACTTAAATATCATTATAATAAAACCATTACATTTCATTAAGACAACAACAGAGGAGGAAAATAATATGGATAAAAAATTTAAATAATAATAGCAGTAATTGCAGTTATTATTATAGCCATAATCGGAGCTTTATTCATATTAGGAAATAGTGAACAAACCCTAGAAGGAAGCGGTGCCACTATTACTATTCCTAAAGATTATGAAATAAATTTCGAAAAAGGCTATGCAACAAAAGATGATGTAACAATAATGTTCTCAGGAATAATGGGTGATCCAAAATTCACAGCTGACTTATACAAAGCATTAGAAGCCAATGGTAAAAACTCAGGATATGATAACATTACTGAAGATAATATAAATGGATTTAAAGCATATGAATATGCAGCAAAAACTGATAATAGAGTTATGGTTAAATATGGTTCTTCTACAGAATGGACTGAATATACCCCATTAAACTTTACAGATGCTAGCGGTCAAAATATACCTTCAGATCATTACAGAGTAATAGATTATATTAGTCCAAATAATTCAACAATGAACGAATTAGTTATATTTGGTAAAAACCCTAATACTGACCTATATTCTAATGAAATAAACGAAATAATTAATAGTATTTCTATAAAACAGAAATAAAATATTTTAATACTCCTTTATCTTTTTTTTATTAAAAAATTAGGAGGTAAACATGATGCAAAACGATCCCATATCAGATATTCTTATGAAATTACAGGGAGACTGTCCTAATTGTGGAACCACATTAATATTCAAAGAAGCAGCAGTACTGGCAAAGGATAATGACATTAAAGAAGATGCAGTTATGTGTCATAATTGTAAGAAAGCTTATACTGTAAATTTAACAATACACGATATGACTTTCATAGATGAAATTAAAACAGAATTTTTTTTATTATTATCTCTTAATCTACTGATTCAAGCTATTTTTAATTGATGTTTCAATAATTATTAGTTTAT
>SUTP01000032.1 GCA_015062815.1 Methanosphaera stadtmanae
CAACCAAGCTTTTGGAAAAAATGGGTTAAAGAAGTATTATTAGATATATAATCAGTATTAACAATTTATAAAATTTAGTGTCATTTACTATAGGAATATATCTTAATTAATCTATCATAAACAATATTGATAGTATTCAACCATTAATTCTTTTTTTTTGTTTCGTTAAACATATTTAATCACATTAATCAATATATTTTTTCAAGCACCTAGTACTTATATTAATATAATATTTTTCTAATTTTTTTATTAAATTATATTCCTTTAAATTATCATTGGTTGTATGTGTTAAAATTATTTAATCAAATAACTTGAATTATATATTTATATTCTTTTTTTAACGATGTAAGTAAGCACTTGCACTCGAAAACCTTTATATATGGACTTGTATATAATTATAAGTAGAGATGGGAATGTATTTCCATCACATATATCATTAGAATTATATAATTAAATATCTTAAAGTGGTGAAAAATTATGAATATGAAAAATATATTAATCTTGGGATTAATGTTGGTTATAGCTGGGACTGCTATAACTACAGTAAGTGCAGCTCAGGATCTAACTATAAATAATGTACATTTTAATGTACTAGATGGATTTAATCCTATAGAAAATGATTATGATACAACTCATATGGATAATGATGGTTTAGACATGGAAGATATAGATGGAACTAGAGTAGATAGTAAAGTTACAAATGAATACATAAATGGTGCTGGTGATAAACTTGAATGCACAGTAGGAGTCTTAAGCAACGGTAAAAAAATTCAGTCCATTAATCCGGTCGGCTATGCACAAAAAACAATAGCTGGTAAAAATGGTTTCTTTAAACAAGAAATGGATGATGGTAGAACACAATACAAATTCCATATATCCAAGATGGTAAATTAGTTAAAATAGAAACTCCTAACGAAGAATCAATTAGCAAAGTTATCGGATAGTAAAATTTATTCCTCCTTATTCATTTTTCTATTCTCTTTTATAATTGGGAGGGTTTGTGACAATTTTCACAAAGCCCTATTTTTTTTAAATTTTTTATTTTTAATTTCTTATAGCTTATTTTCCTTAGTGCGGGTATATTTGAACATTACTATTTTTTACTCCTAGAAATAGTTTTTACAATATAAATAATCAAAAAAAGTTAAAAAAGAATTATTATTAGGGGTGGTAAGATCATATTTCATGTGAAAAGGTTTTATTTCCCAAGTATTTCACATCTTTAACTAATAAGATATTTACAGGTTTTTTACTGTCTAATGAATGGTTTTCAACTATTTTACATTCAATATAATACTCAGTATACACATCGGTGGTATCAATATCTGAAATGATATCAACTTTTATTTTCTGAGCATCACGTTTATCCATAATGATAAAGCCTTTATCTGATGGATATGTTTCCGTCTGGTTTAGTGTTTGCATCCAATTAATTGTATCATTGTTGTATCCTTCATAGTAGGACATTGTTTTTATATCATGGATAAGCTCGTTAATATTTCTTGGACGTGTAGTGGATAATGTTATTTTCACAGTACTTTCCTGATTAATACCTAATAATAGAGCATCATTATCATTTAATTTACCATTATTATCCATTAAGTATCCGATGAAAACTCCAACAAATAACAATATAATGATTGAAACTATTATTAAAACTACTTTTTTCATAAATAACACCATTTTAAGATATAATTGGAATGGTATAATTACAAATTATATTTTTTCAATTCGTATATAATTAGTTCTTCTTGCTTTACCTAGTGGAAATCCTCCAGTAACTACAATTAAATCTCCTTCATTTAAATTAAATTCTTTCTTTGCTATTTTTCTAGAATTTTCAACCATTTCATCAGTATTTTCATATATGTCAGTAATCACGGGTTTAACGCCAAAATTTAAAATAACCTTCTCTGCAATATGACTGGATGGACAACAAGCAAGTATTGTCGTATTTGGTCTTAAGTTACTAATTTTACGAGCAGTAAAACCAGTCATAGTTGTTGTAACAATTAATTTGATGTCAGAGTATTCAACTGCTTCTGCAACTAATTTAGCAATAGTATCACTAGTACTTATTGTTCCCTTGTAAGAAATATGTTTTGAGTAATCAATTGTTGATTCCACATATTTACATATTCGGTTCATTATTGAAACTGAGGGTACAGGATACTTACCAACAGTAGTTTCACCAGATAACATAACACAATCAGTTCCATCAAGTATTGCATTAGCTATATCGGACACCTCAGCTCTTGTAGGTCGGGGATTTTCATACATTGAAGCAAGCATTTCTGTAGCAACAATAGCAAACTTACCTTTTTCACGACATTTTCTAATAATACTCTTCTGAAGCATGGGCAATTCTTCCATGGGAACTTCAACTCCCAAATCTCCCCTGGCAACCATAATACCATCAGATTCATTTATTATATCATCTATATTATCAATACCTTTACGACTTTCAATTTTTGATATAATAAGAGCATCTCCACCAGCTTCCTCTATAATTTCACGGGCTTCGATTACATCTTCTTTTGTATTTACAAAGGATAATGCAAGATAATCACAGGCATGTTTTGCCGCAAAGCTTATATCTTTTTTATCAGATTCACTCATAAAATCTAATTTAAGATCAACACCTGGAACGTTAATTGTTTTATGATTCAGTATTTTACCTTCACCCAAAGCTTTAAGTTCTACATAATCTTCTTTCTTATCTATAACTTCTAATTCAAGTAATGCATTATCTATGAGTACTTTATCTCCTACTTTTATAAAATCAATTGCTTCCTTATGATTTACTCCGAATTCGTTTTCATTACATTGTATGCAACTCTTACTCATTCTTATTGTATCACCTTTTTTTAGAGTTACTCCGCCACTTTTAAATTTTAATGTTCTAAATTCAGGTCCTTTGGTATCATACATAACAGCTACTGGAACACCAGTTTTTTTACGTACATCTCTAATTACTTCTAATGTTTTAAGAATTCCATCTTCTGTCGCATGGCTAAGATTAATACGTGCACAATTCATACCATTATTAACCATTTTTTCCATTACTTCAACAGAATCACTAACAGGACCAATGGTACATATAATTTTTGTCTTTTTCATAGGTTACATCTCCAATAATGTTTAAACCCATCATATTGTAAATGTTTTATAATATATACTATATTATGATAAGTGCAATATTTATTTTTAATATTTTAGAAATCTTTAATCATATTTTTTTTTACTTGATTAATCCTATTGACTAGTTTTTATATGATTAAAATTTTTTTATTCTTAAAAAATAGATTAAATGAGGTGCTAAATTTTTAATAAAGTAATATGTATTAGAAATAAAATAAGATTATGAGAGTTATTAGGGCTCTAATTATAAAAATGAGTTGTTGATTAAATTATTTTATTATAATCTAATCAAAACCATTTATTTTGAATATTTAAGAAAACTTTGTGAATTTAAATTACTTGACTTATTAGTCCTTCGTTGTAAGTTTCTATTTTTACAACTTTTCCGTCTTGTAAATATTCAAAGTTGTATTCTGTTCTACCATCATCTTGTTCGGTCCAGTAGTAGCCATCTTTACCTGCTATGGATTTTTTCTGTGCATTTGGTAAGTTTAGGGTATCAATTTTACCATTATTTTTGAATCCGACTTTTATGTCAAGTTTTTCTCCACCATTTGCGAAATCTGCTGATACTTCAGTATCTACTGCTGTTCCATCTATGTGTTCTGCATCTCCAGGAGTGGAAGAATCTTGATCACTTTCTACTTGTGTATATCCTGTAGGAATTTTGAATTGTATTCCACCTAATGTTAAAACACCGTTTTCAAATGTTTTTTGAGTTGCATTTGTATCTGCTGCAGTTATTGCTGCTACGGTACTTGTAACTGCTATTAAAACTAATCAGAGGATTAATAATTTTTTAAAACTACTTTTTTCCATAATTGTCCCCTTCATTATGTTTTGTTTTGGATTTATCCCATAATTTTTTTTTTAATTATTATTAGGTGCTATTTTCTTCACCTAAATCTAGTTTTGTTGGCTTTAGTATTTATATATTTGTTGGATTTAGAATTAATTGTATTTAATTCTAATTATAACCCTTGTTTATCTTGAATTTTGAGTTAACACTCATTTTTTTGTTAATTGGATATGTTATACTATTTATAAAATAATTATTACTTTAGAATCAATCAAAACTAATAGCTATAAATGAAGTATTATTATTTTTTTCAGATTAATTGGCATAATGAAAAAATTATGAAAAGGATATATATTCGTGGAAAACCCTTAATTTTCATGAATAATATCCTTTTATTATAAATAAATTTAATTGTAATTATTTTTTTTTAATTACATGTATTATTATGTATCTAGTTTCCTTATACTTTTCTATAATTATTATTAAAAAAATAGAATATTTTCAAATATTTATTAATTTTATTATTATAGTTTCAATTATTTATTAGAGAATAATGAATAATTTATATAACAAATACTATTTTTCATGGCTTTTAAATTTAAAAGAATATTCTTTAAATCAGCGAATAATGTTTTAAAATGATTAGAATAGCTAAAAAAATTAATAATATATTTATATATTTTAAAATAATTAATGTAAATTGTGGAAAACCCTAAAAACATGAACATCATCCTAAAATGGTGGGATGAATTATTAAACATGAATCTAATAAAGAAATAAATACGGATGAAATGCTTAAAACATTTCAAAATATTATAGAAAGTCCATTTTCAAGGAAAATCTTGGAAATGAGCTTAAAAGAATGTGAAAAATGTGGACAAAGTAAATTAGAATCCGCCTTAAAGTATTATGTTGGAAGTCAGGAAAATATTTGTAGAACTTGTAAAATGATACTGCCATTAGTAAAAACAATCATTAAACAAGGTTTAAAAAGTTTTGATACTGATGAAGAAGCATTAAAAAATCAAATGCAAAATCAATATTGGATGAAAGGCTTAGTAAGTGTTATAAAAGGTTTAACATATTTTGGATTGAACAGACCTTTTATTCCCGGAGCTCCTTTTCAAATAGTTTGGAACATTACAAGAAGATGTAATTTAAACTGTCTTCATTGTTATGAGAATGCCGGATTACCAGATGATGATGAATTAACAAGACAAGAGGTTCTTGATGGAATAGATAAATTAGCAGATCAAAAAATTGCATCATTATCTTTTTCTGGTGGAGAACCAACAACACATCCAAATATACTTGAATTTATTAAATATGCAAGTGATAAAGGTTTATTTGTATCTATTGCAAGTAATGGTTATGTATTTGCTGATAAAGATAAAGTTAAAGAATATGAACAAGCGGGGTTAAATTTAGTTCAAATAAGTTTAGATGGTGTAAAAGCTAAAACACATGATGAATTCAGACAAGTAAATGGGGCTTGGAAAAAAGCAGTAGAAGCTATTGATAACTTTTCACAAACACAAGTAAATATTGGTGTTGCAACAACAGTAACAAAAAATAATCTTAAAGAAATTCCAGAAATAATCAAATTTGTTCAGTCAAAAAACATTAATTGGTTAATGTTATACAATTTCATACCAACCGGTAACGGAGATAATATCAGAAATTTGGATTTATCTCCAGAAGAACGATTTGAACTGTTAGAATGGATATATAAAGAAAATAGGAATAACAACTTTAGTATTTTATCAACAGCACCGGAATTTGCAGATGTGTCAATACATATGGCAGAATGTAATACTAACGAATTATCTTTTGTACCAACACACTTTTATAATATAGAGTATACTAATCCACAGATGAAACAATTAGCACAATTTATAGGTGGTTGTGGAGCAGGACGTTTTTACATCGCAATAGAACCTAATGGTGATATATATCCATGTGTATTTTTGCCCCATGACAAGCAACTTAAAGTAGGTAACATTAAAGATGATCTTGAAGAAATGTGGAAAAACAATGAAATGTTGCAAAAGTTACGAAATAAGGATATGCTAAGTGGATGTTGTCATGAATGTGAATCAAGGTACATATGTGGGGGCTGTAGGGCAAGAGCATACACTATCAATAATGACATATTATCTGAAGATCCTGGTTGTATACGACATTTAACAAATTATGAAAATATAATTGATGAAATAGAATCAAAGTAGAAGTAATTATTTTATTCTTTTACTTCTATTTTTTTTTGAGATGAAATTTTTGTATACTTATTTGTTTAATCGTAATAGTTCTCTAAGTTTTTCATTGTTCATCTCGGTAATGAATGAACCACCGTTACCAATAGTTATTTCAGCTAATTCTTTTTTATCTTCAATCATATCATTAATTTTTTCTTCAAAAGTACCTGTTGTAATAAATCTGTAAACCATTACATTTTTTGTCTGTCCTATTCTGTATGCCCTGTCTGTTGCTTGATTTTCTACTGCAGGATTCCACCATAAATCATAATGAATAACGTTAGTTGCAGCAGTTAAGTTTAGACCAGTGCCACCAGCTCTTAAGGATAATACAAAAATTTTATATCTTGAATTTTCTTGGAATAATCTAATCTGTGTATCACGTTCTTTTCTTGATAATGATCCATGTAAGAATAATACTTTCTCATCTAAGTGTTTTTCAATTAATTTTTTAATAATATTTCCGGTTTTAACGTATTGTGTGAATATTAATACTTTTTCATCACTTTCTAGTATGCTTTTGATTTCATCAATCAATAACTGCATTTTCCCGGAGTCTTCTAATTTAACTTTATTAATATTAGAATACTGTGCTGGATGATTACAAATCTGTTTAAGAGCATTAATTAATTCAAGAACATGTCCTCTTCTGTTAATTCCTTCTTCTTGTTCAATAGTCTTCATATGAGTGTTTAATGTTTCTTGATATATTGCCGCCTGTGTTGGTGTAAGATTACAATAAACATCATTAGATATTTTATCTGGTAATTCTTTAATTATTTCTTTATCTGTTTTTAATCGTCTAAGTATAAATGGACTTGTAACTTGTTTAAGATTGGATAAAATGCTATGATTTCTATCATTTTCTATTGGAAGAATATAATTTTTCTTAAAGTCATTTAATGTTCCAAGATAATTTGGATTTACAAAATCAAATATGCTCCAATACTCGGATAGCCTGTTTTCAATTGGTGTTCCTGTTAAAGCAATATTATATTCGGATTTTATGGATTTTATTGCTTTTGTCTGTTGTGTTTGTGAATTTTTAATATTTTGTGCTTCGTCAACTACTTTTAATAACCATTTTTTCTTATTAAGTTTGTTTTTATCCTGTCTTATCATTGCATAAGATGTGATGAGTATATCATAATTCTTATTTTTTAAACTTCTATCAGGACCATGATAAATAAATGAAGATAGTTTTGGTGTGAATTTATTTATTTCTCTTTCCCAGTTAATTAATAAACTTGTTGGGGCAATAATCAGTACTTTTTTTTCATTTAACAGGTTTTCTTCTTTAAGTTTAAGGATGAGTGTTAGTACTTGTAATGTTTTTCCAAGACCCATATCATCAGCAAGTATTGATCCAAAACCACTTTGTAAATTTTGTGCTAACCATTTATAACCGAGTAATTGATATGGTCTTAAATTAGCATTAAGTGATTGGGGTAGTGGTATATTAATTCCTTTTGGATTAAGTATCTGATTTTTAATCTTTTTATCTATATCAATGTTAATGTTGAGATATTCATTTGTAGCTACACATTTTATTAATTCATAGTTACTTAATGTTTCGGGTAGTTTATCGATTTTTTTAATTATTTCTTCAACATCATGTTTATCAAGTATGATATTTTTATCTGCAATTCGTATTAATGTCTGACTTTCTTTTGTGAGTTTTTCAAACTCTTTGATTGTTAATGTTTTATCAGCTATTGCAACTTTCCAGTCAAATTTGTATAAGTTTTTAATGGATAAATAATTTTGATTACTATTATTTTCAACTTCTAAGGTTAATCGTGGATGGAATTTTCTATTTAAACTCTTTGGTATAATTATTTTTAAACCTATTGTTTCAAGCATGGGTTTAACATCATTAAAGAAGTTGGAAAATTCTCTAGCAGTTAGAATAATATCCTCTTTTTGTTCAATTAAAATATTCATACTAGGGAATATTTCTTTAACAATTTGTATATCCTTATTTAGTTGTGTTTTTAATTTTATATCATCACAATTATTTAATACGGATAAAATATCTTCTAATTTATCTTCTAATTTTATTTTCACATCTATTTTGTAAGATTTTTGTTCTTCTTTAATTTCAAAGTATATGGTATACTCTGTTTTATTTATCTTAAATGGCTCTAACCAATTATTTATCATAGTATTAATATCATTTTCTTCTTCATTAAATCGTTGAGCATTTCCAAGGAATAAATTAACTATTTTATCATCTTTATAATTTTTTAACTGATTATCTTCTAGGAGATTATCAATAAATCCTTTAATAATTAAACTAAGACATGTTATAATTTGTATTTGTGGTGTTATTCTCTTCATATTAAATGTAACTAATAATTCAGGACAATTATTACTTAAATTTTGAATAATGGATAATATTTCATTATTAGAATAGGAAGGAATCCATCTGATTAAACATTTATCATTACATGTGAAGAACTCTGGAATTATAGCATTTTTCTTAATGAGTTCTAAACTAAAATCATATAATGTAATTAAAAACGATAATTCTTTAGATAATCTATCTGAATGTAATTGTTTTAATTCTGTTAAAAATCCAAATAATATTTTTTCTGATTTATATTTACTAATTGTATCTTTGCTTTGGGTGTTTATCTTTGTAATACTATAATTACTATTTATATTTATTTGAAGTGTTTTCCATGAATCATATTTGCCCCATTTTCTTTTAAAATAATTATTATAATTTAAATTTGATCCAGAATTCTTTTTTATTGGTTGAAGTTTTATGAAATCATTATATTCACCATTTTCATGAATATCGTAGCTTATAATTCTATCTTCATAGTATTCATTGAATGATTGGTAAATTTCTTCTAGAATATATTTAAATCCTTCATAAAATTTTGTATTTTCATTTAATAAAGAAATATTATTCTTTAAATCAGGAATATTATTATAGTTTATATTAGTATTCTCAGATGTTTTATGCTCAATTTTATTGTTAAATAAGTCAGATACATTTTTAATACCCTTATTAACTCTTTTTTCTTCCTTAGTCACCATATTATCTGATTTATATGGTAGACTAGTAATTTTACTTTTTTTGAGCGTAAATAATAAAAAAGGATTTTTTTCAAGTTCAAATGTTAATGAATATAATGATGCAATTACATGTTCACATATTGTTTTTTGTTTTGAACAGTTACAATTTAAGTCAATGTTAATGATAGATGAAGGAAATAAATTAATTTTCAGTTTAAACAATTCATCATGTAATTCTTCTGGAAAAATATTTTTTTCAATTAAGTTAACATATTTCTTCTGGTATTTCAAAGTATTAATTATATTTTTTTCTTTTTTAGTGAATTCTCTGAGGCGTATTCTTGTTTCAACAAGTTTTCCATCTTCATCACTTTCAATTTTAACAATAAAACAATTATTCTCTATTTTTGATTCATGAATTTGATGAGTTTTATAATAATTAATTCCAATGTTCATTCTTTTAGTTGGAATTATTTCTTTCAAACAGTTCAACCAATACCTACTTTGCCAAGAAAGATTATTATTCATATTATCTTATCTGTATTTTCTAAGATAATAAATTATTATTTTTTAATCTTTTGAAATATAGTTATACTTAACAAATTATAATAATATTACATTAGTCAAGCATTTAGAATGGAGTTTTTTTTAAGTTAAAATGGTTATTGTGGATATATTCCATCATTGGAATATTTGATTTCAAGCCAGGTTTTAAGCATTTTATCGGATAAAACATATTCCTTTTTATATGTGTGTTCTATAACACCTTTATTTAAAAGTGAATCAACATATTTTGTGATAGTTGATTTAGCATAACCCATCTCTTTGCTTAATATAGACTAGGTTACATGTTCATTTTCAACTAAATAAATTTAATCTCTTTTTCGATTCTAGTTAAAGTTCCCCATACATATAACCACATGATTACTATTTGATCCACATTTAAAAGTAAAGTTTCTTTGATTATTTCACCAGTACATTCACTATCCGTAGGTAAAATTGAAGCTAAACTATTAATATAAGCAGGTATTCCTCTAGTACATGAATAAAATCTTTCAAATCCTTCTTCAGTGAATAATAATTCGGGTTTTTCTTTATTCAAATATTCTTTCGTATGTTTTTTTGAAAAAGGATCTATATTGAACTGTAACATTCTACCACCAAAAGCACCTGTTTGTCCATTAATCATGTTTATAATTTCGCTTGTTTGTGAAACAGATCCTGTAAAAATATAGCTTACATTATATTGTTCTTGACTATAACTTCTAATTAACCAAAAGAATGCTTCCAGATTTTTTAGAGATTTTAATAATTGAAATTCATCAACTACAATAATAAATCCTTTTATATCTTCAGATGAGTCAACAATTATCTGAGGAAGTTCCATGACAAATTTACTAAATTTAAGATAATTTTCTTTAATATCAGGTAATTGAATCTCAGATAGGCTGATGTTACTGAAATCATAATCATTTAATTTTAGTTTTTTGATGAAATTGGAAATCTTTCTTTCAATTTTAGTATAACTAGTATCATTTTTACTAATACTTTCATTAATTTTATTTAAAAACTCCTAATAACTTCTTCTTCAGTTAGTTTTCCTTGTTGACCACCATAAGTTTTTGATAAATCAATATAACATGTTAAATATTTACTTGGCTGTTCTTTTAAAATTTTTTTCAATAAAAAAGTTTTTCCAACACCTCTATATCCAGTTATTAGTATTTGATTAGCTACATCTTTTTCAAGTAATGATAAAATAGTGTTTATCTGCTCTCTTTCTTTGTTTCTATTGAAAAAATATTTCTCGAAATCCTTTGGTATTGTTACAGGAAGTGGTGGCATATTCTCATTCTCCTTTTAATTAAATATCTTTGAATTTGATTATTAATAAGTTTTTTTTATTATGGATTAGTATGAATTAAACGTACTAGTATGAAATATATGAACAAAAAGTCTAGTTCGTAAAAAAACTATAAGTCCAAATTTCACGAACTAAAACTCATGTTCGTCAAAAATGTATTAGTCCAAATTTGAAAGTGTTATATAATATAAAAATAATCACTGTATTATAACTATATTATGTAGATAATATCATTAATTAAATTAAATATAGAGTCACATTTCTAAAGGTTATGGTAAAAAACAAAGTATTTTAAAGATTAGTAAGGATAAATTACATTAAACTCTTTTTTTTTTACTAAATTCGATAATATTATATAATAATATAATTATATAATTATTGTGGATGTGTTATTTAATGGTTATGAAAACAACAAGTTTTAAATTAGATAGTGAATTATTAAAACAAATTAAAATTCGTGCAGCTGAAAAAGATATGACACAAAGTGAATTGGTAACTTTTTATTTAAAAAATGGTTTAAAATATGATTTTTCTGAAGACAATTTGGAAATTCTTAACTTTTTGAATATTAAGTCAAATAATCATTTAGAGAGAATTATAGATGAATTTGAAGTTCCATAAATGTTAAAATATAATCCTGAAAAAGAAAATAAACCTATTACAGAAAATAAAATTATATTTGAAGATGAAAGTGGCATAGATATATTTAAAAATGTTATAGGTATTGTATCCAGTCCGACTAAAACAAATAGTGTGAAAATGAAAAAAGAAGCCTATTCTAGGAGATAAAGAAGCATATGTTATTTTTTTGATAGCAGTTTCATACTTGCAATTTTTAATGTAAATGATGAAAATCATAAAAAAGTTAAGAAATTATTAGAAAGCACACCATCACTTTTTAATCAAAAAAAAGTCATAAACAATATAGTACTTATTGAAGTTTTAAACAAACTAAAAAAAAGTTATTATAAACCCGTTACGTAAAGAGATAATTAACTTCTTGTTGAGTATGGATGAAATTATTTATGCTGATGAAAGAGATTATTCTGATTCTATTGCATTAATGGAACAATATAAATATAATATAAATTATAGTGATTGTTTAATTATATTATCTGTATAAACATGATATTGATACAATTGTTTCTTTCGATAATGTTTTTGACCATATAAATAATATCCAACGAATTTATATCTAGATATCATTTCATTGCTAATATATTTAGAAAAAGCATGTGTTAAAAAAAAAAGATTCATGATTTTGTAATATAATTAAATCTTTAAAGTATATTAAAAAAATATTGTTTTTCAACTATTTTAGAATTATGAAAAAATGAATATGGAGATTATTATAATTATTTTAAGGAGATTATAGTATAGTAGATAACTGTTTATTGACTATCATATTCTCCATATTCACATCCAGCATTTTCAATTTTAACATGGTCAATTAGGGTTCCATCTTTTTTATATAATTTTATTTCTCCATAACCGGTTCCACCATTCCATAAACGGTTATGTAATTTAAGACCATTAGGAGCTTCGTAATTAAATAGCATCATCTCGTCACGTTTACAATATAATACTAATTCGATATATGAATCTTTATTTGATGCATTTATTGTCCAGGTATGCACGTCATCTCCTTCAACAAAGTCAAAATCTATTTTAACAAGATTCCAAAACCTTGCAAAGTTATATTCATACATTTTACCTTCATAATAAAATCCTATTAATAGTTTTCTAGGTATTTCAATACCAAATGCTTTAGGTCTTCCACCACCAGCTTCAAATGCTGAATTGTTTAATTTTTCACCTGTAATTAAACTAGTTATATTGCATGATGATATCCAAAGCCATGGGCTTGTAAAGTCTCCACCCCAGTTTTTATCAGCATAACCATATGATTTTTCTGGAATAACTTCATATTCAACTCCATCTAATGTGATAGTACCAGAGTATTCTGTTTTTATTCCCTCTGCATGCCAGAACATTTCGAATGAGTTAAGTTTTCTAAATATCTTGCTTGCACCATAACCTACATTAAATGTTATCTGTTTATTTATATCTAAATTCCAGGACATATCTCCTGCATCACACATATATTCTGGATGGTCTTTGGCTTCTTGTTCTGTTACAATACATGAACCTTCCATGTGTGTTTCACTTAGGCTGCAATTTCCAACTTTAATGTTTAATTCATTATCTGGGCATGAAAAATCTTTCATAGAATAAAAATTATGGATTTGTTTAGCATTATTGCCCCAGGCTCCAACTTTTATCATACAATAGGATGGTCGTTTTCCTAAACGTTTATTTTCAGGATCTTGACCTAGTGTAGGTGTATCTTCCGCTAATGCAGGATTACAGACAAAAAATTCTATGAAAAATGCTTTAGGCTCTTTTGTTTCCTTGTTATATGCTGTTAAGGAATGCCACCACCAGTCATATCCTTTTTTTGCAAGTGGTCCTTTTAACATATAGTAATCACGTTGTAAATCACTTTTATTCAATTTTATCACAGATTCCATTATATTTTTTTTATATAATTATTTATTTGTCATTAAACGTTTTTATTTGTTTATACTATTTTTAGGATTTTATGTATGGAAAATAAATGTATTTACATTAATACTCTCTTATTTTTTCATTATAATGGATATAATCTGTTTAAAAATAACACAGTAGAATATTTATACTAAATATTAGCATATAATTAATATAAGTAAATATGGAGGTGATATAATTGTTTTGGGATAAAGTAGCTCCATTATATCCATTTTATACTAAATACATTAATGGAAAGGTTAATAAACAATTTGTAGAATTTGTAGCTAGTAAAATAAATGAAGATGATATAATTTTAGAGTGTGCTTGTGGAAGTGGTATGATAACAAAACCTGTTGCCAGAAAATGTAAAAAAATCACAGCAACTGATTATTCAAGTAATATGTTAAATCAAACCCGGAAAAACTGTAAAGAATTTTCAAATATTACCTTTGAACAGGCTAATTTTCTGGATTTAAAATATTCTGATGAATCATTTGATAAAGTTATAGCAGGAAATGTTATTCATTTAGTTGATAATCGTAATAAAGCATTATCTGAACTTTTAAGAGTATGTAAAACAGGAGGATATCTTATAATTCCAACATACATCAATAAACATGATAAATCAAATGCTGAATCCTTATTAAAATTTTTATCTTCAATAGGTATTAATTTTAAGGAACAATTTACTAAGCAAACCTATCCAGAATTCTTTGAAAGTAATGGACTTACTAATGGGGAGTATAAATATATTGATGGCATGCTTCCTAGTGCAATAGCTGTTATAAAAAAAGTAGAATAATTTAAACTCCCATGAAAAAAATACTTATTTTTTCTTTCTTATCTTCAAATCATATAATTAATTTTTTCTTCAAAAATTACTTTTCTAATAAAATCTCTAAATCATCACATTTTGTTGATATTATCCAGATGAAATAGTAGATAAGTATAATTTATCTGTAGGGGATATTGTACAATGGGAAACAGAAGAAGATAAAATAATAATTCACTTTGTAAAACGAGAAGATAGGAGAAAAGAACATTTAAAAAAAAATGATTAGTGGAATTTGTTTTTTTCTTTGTAAAAATATTTTATGCCAAGTCTCAAGTTTAAAAAGTTTATCTTATATAGTTAAACTTTTTATAAAATAGTTATATTTGTCTGTAAGGATAATACTCCTTTTTCTTCATATTCTATTTCTAACCATTTTTTTAGGATATGTTCTGTTGTTTTGGCCCGTTTAATAGAAAATCAATTAAATTCTGATGAATAATTCCATCTTGTGAAAAATCAAAATTATCTGTTGAAATTACATATTTTGGATAATTATTTTTAACTTTTAATAATGGTCGAAATTCCCGTTGGATTGTTTCATCAGAAGATAAACAATAGCTTACCTGAATGTAAATTTTTTGTTTGTACTTTTTAGCAATGAAATCTATTTCATAATCACTTATTTTACCTATGGTCACATCATAACCCTTTCTTAGAAGTTCAACATAAACAATATTCTCAATTGTTCTTGAAACATTAGTTACATTTCTACCATTGAAAACCTGATTAAATCCATGATCTGTGACATAATATTTTTCATGAATTTTTAAAATCGTTTTTCCTTCAACATTTTCTCTTTGAACTTTATTTATTAAACGTGAATTAGTTAAATAATTAATATAATTGTAAATTGTTTTCGGAGCAATTTTAACATTTTCTTCCTCTTTTAAATAATCAGAAAGACTTTTAGCAGAAAAAGTTTTACCTACATTATCCATTAAAAATAGGATTAAACGTTCCAAGATATTCACATCTCTTATTTGGTATCTTGAGATTAAATCATTGTATAATATTGAATTAAATAAGTCATGTAAATATTTAAGTTTGTTTTCATCATTAAAAATGAATATTTGTGGAAATCCACCATATTTTAAGTATTCATTGAATAATTTATCAGAGGGTTGTTGTTGTTTATAATCAAGAAATTCCTTAAATGAAAATGGATACATTTTTATTTCAAAATATCTGCCTGTTAAGTGAGTTGCTAGTTCTCCAGATAATAATTTTGAATTTGAACCAGTAATGTAAATATCACAGTCCCAATCAACTCGACAAGCATTGACTGATTTTTCCCAACCATCAACATTTTGTATTTCATCAAAAAATAAATAGACTTTTCCTTCAATATTCTCTATAAGGCTTTCAATTAATAAATCAAGTTCTCTAGCATTACTCACATTTCGATATTTCGCGGATTCAAAATTAATTAAAATAATATTATTTTCATTAATTCCACGAGTAATTAGTTCTTCTTTAATTAATCCTAACATATAAGATTTACCACATCGTCTAATACCAGTAATTATTTTAATTAATTCATTATCAATTAATGGTATAATCTGATTTAAATACAAATCTCTTTTAACCATAATAATATATTATAAAAAATAAATATATAAATTTAACTTTTTTAAAAATTTAAAAAATTTTACTTATAAATTAAACTTTTTATAAAATAGTTATATTTGTCTGTAAGGATATACTCCTTTTTCTTCATATTCACGGTTGTAAAATTCATTATCTATTATATTTTAATTATTTCCCAAGGTAAATTACTCATATACTTTTTCTCCTATCTTGTTGTAGCTTAATAATATTACTTATATATTATAATTTTTAGTACATATTAAATTATTTAGTATATTCTTAACATAATCTATATTTTAGTATATACTATATTTTTTAGTATGTTTATAATATACTACACTTTTTATTACATGCTAAAACAATTAATAGATTAAAGTGAAAATTATTAAAAAAAAATAATTATGGGCAGCACATTTCATAGCATTCATACTTCATTTTATATTTTGAGGGTGTTTTCAAGCATAATATTAAATGTGTTAATAACCCTTAACAACTGAAAAGAAGTCTTAAGAATCAGAATAATCTTTTTGTGAAAACACCCTCATTTTTAAAAAAAATTACCAGTATACTAACACTGTTATCATCATAATCAATAAGATAATTCATACACCAAGAAAACGTATTATAATATTATATTGTAAATTAAATAATACTTATTGTAAAAATAAAAGTTATATATTCTATGAAAATGAGAATCCACATAAAACTTACTACAAAACAAAACACCACCAATGATTAATTCAAAAAAACCTATAAATGGTTAAGTGGTGTAATTATAGTGATAATTGTATTTCATTCAATCATATTAAGTTGATAAGATAGAAAAACGAATAATGGAATAACTAATTATATTGTATTAAAAGGTATCAAAAACAAAAAGGAGATTATCTAAACAATTACATTAACAGTTGTTAACTTATTTCTTCTCAATTGATCTAATTAAGAAGTAAGTGTAAAATAATTGATTAGAGAATTTGAATATTTTTCCATTGGTATCTATATTTGTAAATATATTTAAATCCAGCATATCATTTAAAAATGTGTCTAATACTTCTTTTTTGTCATTATTGAGACATGATTTTAATTCTGATTTTTTAAATTCATAACCTAATTGTGTTATTTTTATTAATATATCCATATATTCTTCTTCTGTTATATGAGCCAATACTGGTCGAATCTGTTTTGAAGCTATCTGATTTGCTGCATCAACAATACCTTCTTCTGCTAATTTTTCTGTTATTGTATTGTTGATATTATTATTTAACCAGAATATTGAATCACCTATCTGCTGCATCATTAATGGTAGTCCATTTGAGAAGTATACCATTATATCTAATGCATCTTTAGTGCATGTCATCTGCACTTTATCAAATGAATTAATAAAGAATTCTCTAACTTCCTCATCACTTAATTTACTTATCTGTTCGTAATGAAAAATTCTTCCAAATGTAGGTTCAGTACGTACTAGCATGTCGAATTTTTCAGGATAACTGACAAGTAATACATAGAGAGGTATATTATAATCTAAGTTTGCTTCAAGTGTATCTGTAAATTGTTTATACCAATTAGGAAACTCTTTTGAATTACTTAATCCATTAATATCATCAATAATTAGAAATATTCCTTTATCGAACTCTTCACATGCTAATTCTAAATAGTGTGGAAAATCATGAATCAAATCAAAACTAATCTCTTTATTTTCTTTGAATTCTACTTTGGTTAGTTTAATATCGATAGCTGAAACATTTTCTCCAAACCATTTAATTGCTTTACTCTTTATAGATTCTTTTGGAAACTCATTCAAAATTCCTTCCATAATTTTTGTTAATAAGACCTCCAATGAATCATTATTCTTATTAGAATAATAAATTGTCTGCATTTTTGCATTTTTTCTAATATAATCTTCAACATATAATGCTATTGAGGTTTTACCCATTCCTTGGCTTCCGGTAAGATAAAAATGCTGAACATTAGCGTTTTTAGCCATACCTACACGTTGAAGAATCTTACTAATAATATTTCGTCGTCCTATAAAATAATCTGGGTTAACGGGTTTTCCTGGACTAAATGGACTTTCAACATCAATATCATACTTATATTCCATAAACAATCAACTCTTTATTTAATGATATAATTAATTAAAATACTGTGAGCTAAAGTTATTATAATATTTATATATGTTAAAGAAGTTATATTAATATTCTCAGTATGGAAAACCATTAAAAAAAACAACATAATCAAATAATCAGATAACAGTTATTCAAATTAGATATAGACTAATAACCTTTTAAATTTTTAATGCAAAATTAATACAAAAGCTTATCCTCGTACAGTTGAAATAATAAATGATACAAATAATTTTAATATTGATAAACAATAACAGGAACAAGAATTAATGGTGCATAACGATATGTTGAATCACTATCATATTCTTTTAAAATTACTTGATCTTGTTCAACATTTTCCATTAAAATAACATCCATAAAATATAGTCATACAATAAAAATATTATATTTTTATTTCAATAATTAATTTTTTAGTGGAATATGAGTGTTTACATCAAAAGATTATTCTGATTATTAAGACTGTTTTTCAGTATTTAAGTGGCATTTTAGCACGATAAATAATTATACTTGAAAACACCCTCAATATAATTAAATAAAAGATTTACCACATAATATAAGTAAGATAAATGAGCAAAATCAAAGTCTATGCATTATTATGGAATCTATATAATTTTTTAGTGAAAATATAAGTATTGTTATAAAAAGAATACTGCTTACTTATATAACTGAGTCACCGACAAAATTATTTTTGACAGAAAAAAAAGTATTACTCAATAATTTAGTATTATATAAATAATTCTTTTTTCTTAATCAAAAAATATCTATGATTTTTT
>SUTP01000108.1 GCA_015062815.1 Methanosphaera stadtmanae
TAATGGAATTAGAAATTGTTGACGCACTATTACCAGATCTTGAAGAAGAAGTTATGGATGTTAACCTTGTTCAAAGGATGCACAAATCTGGTAGAAAAGTTAACTTTAGAGTAATTGTAGCTGTAGGAAATAAAAATGGTTACGTTGGATTAGGAGAAGGTAAATCTCAAGAAGTAGGTCCTGCAATCAGAAAAGCTGTTGATAATGCTAAACATAACCTTATCAAAGTTCGAAGAGGTTGCGGTGACTGGGGTTGTGTCTGTGGAAGACAACACACAGTACCTTTCAAAGTAGAAGGTAAAATGAGTAGTGTAAAAGTTACACTCATCCCAGCACCTAATGGGGTAGGACTTGCTATTGGAGATGTTGGTAAAACCATTCTCTCATTAGCAGGTATTGCTGATGTATGGTCTATGACTAGTGGTCAAACCCAAACAACCATTAACTTTGCACGTGCAGTATTTGATGCTCTTAAAGCATTATCTAGTGTTAAATCTAGTGAACAAAGTTTAAAAGCTCTTGGAGTAACAGAATAAACGAGGTGTAATGATGTACGCAGTTATAAGAATTCGTGGAAGAACTGGAATAAAACAAAATATTGCAGCTACTCTTGATATGCTTAACTTAACAAGAATTAGCCATACTGTTGTTATTCCTGAAACACCAAGTTACAAAGGTATGTTACAAAAAGCTAAAGATTACATAACTTGGGGAGAAATTTCTGAAGAAACATATAAAACATTAGTATCTCAAAGAGGAAGATTACCTGGTAACAAAAGAGTTACTGATGAATATGTTAAAGAAAACACTGATTATAACAGTGTTGAAGAATTAGCAGTAGCTTTATATAATAATGAAACTACCCTCAAAGAAGCAGGTTTAAAACCATTATTCCGTTTAAACCCTCCTAGAAAAGGTTATGAAAGTACTAGAAAACCTTTCACAGAAGGCGGATCACTTGGTTACAGAGCAGATGACATAAATGTTTTATTATCAAAAATGATTTAAACTGGGTGAAAATATGATTAGAAAATCTAGAAAAGTCAGAAAACAAAGAGGAAAACGAACCATGGGTGGAGGTAGTACCAAAAAACGCCGAGGTGCTGGACACCGTGGAGGTCGTGGAAATTCTGGAGGAAATAAACACCATTGGACTTGGATGGTTATTAATGATCCTAATCACTTTGGTAAATATGGTTTCAAACGTCCACAAAAAACAATCCAAAATTTCAAA
This sequence comes from Methanosphaera stadtmanae, assembly GCA_015062815.1. GTDB lineage: Archaea > Methanobacteriota > Methanobacteria > Methanobacteriales > Methanobacteriaceae > Methanosphaera > Methanosphaera stadtmanae_B. The sequence continues at coordinate 1,235 of SUTP01000108.1, forward strand.
CCTATCAATTTAACTTATATTGATAATGAAATCGAAAAACTTTTAGCTGATGAAATAGCTGTTAAAGAAGATGGACAAATCGTACTTGATGTAACTAAAATGGGTTACAACAAAGTTTTAGGTAATGGTTCATTATCACAAGCTGTTACTATTAAATCACCTAAATTCTCTCAAACTGCTATTGAGAAAATTGAAAGTGCTGGTGGAATAGCAGAAATCATTTAAATTAATGAATCAAAATATTTATTTATTCCAAAGGAGTAATTATGTCATCACTAGATAGTATAAAACCATTTTATTCTATCTTGCCCCAAGTGGCAAATCCTGTTAAAAAACAAGGTTTTAGAGATAAATTAAAATGGACAGGAATTATATTAATATTATACTTTATATTAACTGAAGTATCTCTGTACGGTCTTAATCCAACAGCGGTGGACCAATTTGCACAATTAAGAGCAGTAATGGCTGGAAGCTTTGGTTCAATACTTACATTAGGTATTGGTCCTATAGTTACAGCATCTATTGTAATGCAACTATTAGTAGGTGGAAAACTCATAAACTTGGATTTGTCTTTACAGGAAGATAAAGCAGCATTCCAAGGAACACAAAAATTATTAGCTATAGTATTCACATTGTTTGAAGGTATTGTTTTAGTAATAACTGGTTCATTACCTCCAATAACGGGTGAATATACAACAATACTTATCGTTCAGATGGTATTGGGTGGAATACTAGTAATTTATTTGGATGAAGTAGTAAGTAAATGGGGATTCGGTAGTGGTATTGGTTTATTCATTGCAGCAGGAGTATCTCAAGAGATACTTGTAGGTTCATTAAATTTCTTACCTACAGCTGCATCAGGACAACCAGCAGGTAGAATACCAGCATTTATATATTCATTAACTACTGGACAACCACAATTTAATTTATTAATACCTGTAATAGCTACAATTATAGTATTCCTTATTGTAGTATATGCAGAATGTATGAGAGTAGAAATTCCATTATCCTATGGTGGAGTAAAAGGAGCAAGATCAAAATATCCATTAAAATTTGTATATGCAAGTAACATGCCTGTAATTCTTGTAAGTGCATTTTTCTTAAATGTACAATTATTTGCAGGTTTATTCCAATCTGTAGGTCATCCAATACTTGGACAAGTATCTAATGGACAGGCAATCAATGGTATAGCATATTACTTAACCACACCTTCAAGTATATCGGTACTTTTAACAGACCCAATTAAAGTATTAATATATGCTGTAGTATTTATTGGTTTATCAATTATCTTTGCATTACTATGGGTAGAAATAAGTGGTATTGGACCAAAACAAGTGGCAAATCAATTGTCAAATATGGGAGTTCAAGTACCAGGATTTAGAAGTAGTAAAGTACAATTTAGAAGAATACTTAACAAATACATACCAACAATCACAGTTCTTGGTGGTGCATTCGTAGGTTTACTTGCATTTATGGCAGATTTAACTGGTGCTTTAGGTGGAGGTACTGGTGTATTACTTACTGTTGGAGTAGTATACAGATTATACGAAGAAATTGCTAAGGAACAATTAATGGATGTACATCCAATGTTAAGAAGATTCTTAGGAGATGAATAAATTTAAGATATATTTTATTATATCCTTAAATTTTTTAAATTTAATAAAAAAGTGATTATGATGAACATAGTAGTTCTTGCAGGTATACCTGGAACAGGTAGTACAACTGTACTAAATAAAGTATTAGAAGAAGTTGATTATGTTAACATCAATTATGGAAACATAATGTTTGAAATTGCACAAGAAAGAGGTTTAGTATCATCACGAGATGATATGCGTAAATTAAATCCTGAAACACAAAAAGATGTGCAAAAACAAGCTGCTGAAAAAATTCATGAAATGGCTGAAAATGATGATGTTATTATAGACACACATTGTTCTATTAAAACACCAAAAGGTTATCTTCCAGGACTTCCAATATGGGTTTTAGAAGAATTACAACCAACACAATTTATTTTAATAGAAGCTGATCCAAGTGAAATCATGTACAGAAGATTTAATGATGATACTCGTGTAAGAGATGTTGAATATGCAGATGAAATAGATTTACATCAATCACTTGCAAAATCAACAGCTATGAGTTATGCAGTATTAACAGGAGCAACTGTTGCAATAGTACAAAATCATGATAATGGATTAGATGATGCTGTTTCAGAGATAGTTGATATATTAGCATAAAAGGGGTAATATTATATGGCACCAATTTTTTCTTTCAATATGGATTTTATATTTAATCCTCTAGTAGCATTAGATCCAAATCCACAAAATCCAATGTTAACAGTATTCTTTATAGGTTGTTTAGTTTCATTATTTATTGTAGTACTTCAAAAATTACTTATTGACTATGATAAAATGGAAGCTATGCAAGAACAATCTAAAGAATTACAAAAAGAGCTTAGAGCAGCTCAGCAATCTGGTGATCCTAAAGCATTAGCTAAAGTTCAGAAAAAACAGATGGAATTTTTACCACAACAAACTGAACTTATGAAAATGCAATTTAAACCTACTATCATTACAATGGTACCAATACTTCTAGTATTTGGTGGAATGTATGCTAATCATGCAATCAGTACTTTAACTATTCACATAGCAAGTGCTCAGCATTATTTATTATTGATGCCAATTTGGAACATGTTTTGGCCAATGCCTGATTTAACTATAAATTTCTTTGGATGGTATCTTCTTGTATCATTCACAATGTCATTTGTATTCAGAAGAATGCTTGGTTTGAAAACAATGTAAAATAATATAATATTTAAACTATCAGAAATAAAAAGAAAATTATATTCTTAAAATAAGGGAAAATATAAATTTAAGTATCAAATAAAGGAGGATTAAAATGTCAGCACCAAGACATAGAACCAAAACTTTTAAACGTGTATTAAAAAGAGTTCCTGGTGGACGCCAAGCAGTACATTATAAGAAAAAACGACCTTCTAAACATGTATGTGCAAAATGTGGAAAAGTATTAGATGGTGTACCACGTGGAAGACCATATGAGATAAAAAAATTATCTAAAAATCAAAGAAGACCAAACAGACCATATGGTGGACAATATTGTACAAATTGTACAAAACAATTATTAAAAGAAGAGGCTAGATCATTATGATTATTACTTTAGGTGGACTCGCGGGAACAGGCACTACTACAGCTGCCAAAAAGTTATCGGAATTTTTAAATATACCTTTTATTTCAGCGGGTGATGTTTTCAGACAATTGGCTGTTGAACATAATATGAGTTTATTAGAATTCAACGAGTTTGCTGAAGGTAATGATGAAATTGATATAGAACTTGATAAAAGGCAAGTAAAAATTGCTAAAGAATCTGATAATTTAATTGTTGAAGGTAGATTATCAGCACACTTTGTTGATGCTGACTACAAAATTTGGCTGATGGCTCCAGATCACGTTCGTGCAGAACGCATATGTGACAGAGAGAATAAGAGTCTAGAAACAGTAAATTATGAGATTAAAGAACGTACAGTCAGTGAAAAAAAGAGATACCTAGAAATTCATAATATAAATATAGATGATTTATCAGTCTATGATTTAATTATAAATACAGGTACATTTGATGCTGACTCTACAGCAAATATTATAATTCAAAGTATTAAAAAAATAAATAGGTGAAATAAATGCCAGCAATAGAAAAAGGAAGAGTATGTGTTAAAATCGCAGGAAGAGAATCTGGGAAAAAATGTGTTATTGTAGATGTTATAGACTCAAACTTTGTTGAAATAGTTGGAAATGAAGTTAAAAACAAAAGATGTAACATTAAACACTTAGAACCAGTGGATGAAACTGTAGAAGTATCTGATGATATTGAAGCAGTTAAAGCAGCTTTAGCTAACTTATAAGTTAAAAATGTTTTTCTCACTTACTTATTTTTAACCCCCCAAAATTTTTTTATTTTTACAA
>SUTP01000033.1:0-12189 GCA_015062815.1 Methanosphaera stadtmanae
GTGAATGTTGCAATAATATTACCATTATGTTTTTGCACATGTTTTACCAGTCGTTTCATTGCAAGATGTCCACCCTTGCTTTTCATAGTATTAAATAATATTATATTTTTATTTTTAAAATCCATATTATCTATAAATTTCTTTATAGCCGGAGTTAATGAACCAAACCAAACAGGAGTTCCAATTATTATGGTATCATAATAATCAATATCAATTTTATATGGTTCAATACTAGCAGAATCAAAAATAGTAGGAAAAATATATTCAAAAACACTTCTGTTAGATGTATAATCGATTATTTCTCTAAAATGACTATTTAATGCATGTTTTATTTCTTTTGCTACAGTATATGTATTTCCAGAATGTGAATAAAATATTACTATACTTCTCATATTAATCATTAATTGCCTGTTTTGTTAAATTTTCTATTTTACTATTGTCCCCAGTTATTATTGAAAAAGATTTCAATATTTTTCCATTATTTTTTTTAATAATATTATTCATGGCTTTTACAGTAGTGTCTCCACCACTACCGCCCATAGTAGCAAAGGTTATGATATTTTTATCGTTAAAATCACATTTTTCTAATAATTTCATAATAGCTGGTGCTGGTTTTGATGCCCATACAGGTGTTCCAACATATATAGTATCATATTCTGTTAAATCAACATAATCAGGTTCAATATCTGTATTAGAACCTAACATAGCATCTAAAGCACCTTTCACATACCCAAATATTCCTGATCTATTTGTTTTATCTTTTATTTCTACAAGTGTTCCACCTATTTCTTCTTGAATTATTTTAGAAACAAGTTTTGTTTTCCCACTTCTTGAATAATAAATAATTAAATTGCTCATATTACCACTAAAATATATTCTTGTTTTATTATTATATTGTTTATTTAAATTTATAAATACTTTTCATTTGAATATTAAGAAGAGTAACTTCTATATTATATTTTCAAATAAAAGAAAAAGTAAACATCTAATCATTTAAAGCTTTCATTGTGGATTCCTTTAAATCTTGATTATTCATAATCGAAAATGATTTTATTACTCTTCCACCTTGAGATTCTACTATTTCATTCATAAAATTTATTGTAGCTTCTCCACCACTAGCCATCATACTATCAAATGTTATAACTTTTTTTCCAGTAAAATCTGTATTATGCAATAATTGAATAATAGCTGGTGCTGGTTTTGATGCCCATACTGGTGAACCTATGTATATTAAATCATATTTACTCACATCAATAAAACTAGGTTCTATTTTTGTATCCTGATTTCTTATGGAATCCATAATGCCTTTTAAAAATCCTAATGTACCAACTCTTCTGGTTTTATCTTTAATTTCAATTATATCAGCATTTACTTCTTTTTTAATAATTCTTGCAATTTTTTTTGTGTTTCCACTTCTGGAGTAATATATAACTAAATCAGTCATTTTAATTCCTTCTATTAAATCATAATATTATTTATTATAGTTTTAATCATTATTGTTTCTTGTTGAAATATTTTCATATAATTTGAGTAATGGAAGACCAACGTATTGTAGAAATCTGACTTTAAAACCAAATCCATGTCCTTCAAATTTCTTTGATACTTTTTTAAGCTCCTGAGGAATCATAATGTTTTGAGGACATTTGGATAAGCATTGCCTACAATTTATACACTTACCAGCATGGCTTGGTTTATGTATTACACCTGCAACTGTGATATAATATGTCATCTGTGCATGACTTAAAAAACTTTTATTAGAATCTTCAAATAAAAATTCTTCATTATATAATCTGAAACATTCTGGAATATCAACACCAAATGGGCATGGTTTACAATAACCACAACTGGTACAATTAATTTCTAACTTATTGTGCATAATCTCTTGAACTTTATTAATGGTATTGAGTTCAGTTTTGTTTAAACTATTTGGTTGGATATTGGTTGCTGTTTGGATGTTTTCTTTTATTTCATCCATACTGCCCATACCACTTAATACACATGTAACTTCTGGATGATTTAAAACCCAATTAAATGCCCATTGTGCATTAGTTTTATTTGAATCAATTTCTTTAAACAAACTTTCAACTTCACTAGGCATATTTCCAGCAAGTAAACCTCCTTTAAGAGGTTCCATAATTACAACATCCATTCCTTTAGAATGAGCATATTTTAAACCTTTGGTACCTGCTTGAATATGTCTATCTAGATAATTATACTGGATAAGACAACAATCCCAATCAAATAAATCACAAGAATCAGCAAATTCTTCTGTAGAGCCATGATAACTAAAACCAACATTTTTAATTTTACCATTAGCTTTAGATTCTTCTATGAACTCTGCTAATCCTAGCTTCATAAGTTTTTTAAGCATACTATAATCTACACTATGAATATAATAGTATTCAACATGGTCTGTTTTTAATCGGTTTAATTGTTCATTGAGAAATTTATCCATATCACTTCTAGAACTAATAAGCCATGATGGTAATTTTGTGGATAAATTAATTTTATCTCTGTATTCTCCTTGTAGAATTTTACCTAAAAATTTTTCACTTTCTCCATTATGATATAAATAAGCTGTATCTATGTAATTTATTCCATTGTTAATACCATAATAAATAAATTCTCTTGCAACATCTTCCTGTATTTTATTATTTTCGGTTGGTAAACGCATACAACCGATACCTAATGGAAAAAGTTTACCCTTACCTCTTAATATATTTTCTGTCATAATATCCCCTTATTAGTTATTTTATCATTAAGTTCTATTATATTTAAGTAAATTAGTCTAAAAAAAGTATTTGAAGGAGGTTAAAGATTTTATATCTAAATTATGGATATAAACCTAATTCTTTAAGTCCATCAGTTTCATCAAAGCCACACATTATGTTCATATTTTGTATAGCCTGTCCAGAAGCTCCTTTAACTAAATTATCTATTGCAGAAATTACTATTAATTGGTCTGTGTCATCTTTTGATATTCCACCAATATGGCAATAATTAGATCCACGTACACTAGCTAGTAATGGTATTTTATTGTCTTTAAGTACTTGTACAAATGGTTCATCTTTATAATATTCACAGTATAATGAATAAATGTCATCTTCACTCACATCATCTTTTACAAGAATACTATGATTTGTAGTATATATTCCTCTTATCACAGGTACTAAATGTGGTGTGAAAGATACTTTAACATCTAATTCTCCAAAGTTTCCAATTTGTTCTCTTATTTCTGGGGTATGTCTATGATTGGTTAAAGCATATGGTTTAACATTATCTGTACAGGTTGGATAATGTGTTTTATCACTAGGTTTCACGCCAGCTCCACTAATACCCGTTTTACTGTCTAATATTATTCGTTCTACTAAATCATTTTCTACAAGTGGTAAACTTGATAGTATTGCTCCTGTTGGGAAACATCCAGGATTTGCTATTAAATTCGCATCCTTAATTAATTCTCTATTAATTTCTGGAAGTCCAAACACAGCTTCTAGTTCTGGGTGTATATGTTCCATACCATACCATTTTTCATATGTTTTTATGTTTTTAAATCTGAAATCTCCACTAAGATCTACAACTTTCATTCCCTGATCTAAATAGTCAGGTACAACTTTCATTGATACTCCGTGTGGTACTGCACAGAAAACAACGTCTGCATCCACATCTTTACTATTAGGGTTGCTGAATTTCAAATCTAAACTTTCGAGGTGTGGATGTAAAACTGATACATCTTCTCCATCATTTTTACGACTGGTCACTGTAGTAATTTCTACTTTTGGATGTTTGTAGAGTAATCTAAGTAATTCTCCTCCAGTATATCCACTTGCTCCTAATATGCCTACTTTAATCTTACTCATATTATTTACTCCTTATTTTTTTGTATATGGTTTAATATTTTTAAAATGTGTCTTTGCAACTTTATCCATAATTTTTTTACGTATATCTTTTGGTTTGGATTTTCTAAGATTTATATTATATCTTTTATTTAATTCATCCATTGTTTTTTCATAATGGTATTTTGCAATAATACTACTAGTGGCTACAGGTGTATATCTTTCTCCATTACTCTCTTGAATAACTTTAATATCAGGAAGATTTAGGTATTCATTCATTTTTTCATAATCGAATTTATCAATTATCACACAAATGTCCTCTTTGTTAGACTTATCTTTTATTTGTTCAATTAATTGTTTAATCACTTTTGAGTGAAGATAGGCTAGTAAATGGTTGAGATTTTTACCTTTATTTTGAAAAGTGTTATATAACTGATTGTAACTAAATGGTCTTAGCACTATTGTTTCTTCTAAAATGTCTAATTCTTCAATTTTATTATAAATTGTATTAATTTCTGTTTTAGATAATTTTTTACTGTCAGTCACACCAATTTCTTTTAACTGATTATTTTGTATGTTTGATGTACATACACCAGTTACAACTAAGGGTCCAAACCATGCACCTTTACCACTTTCATCAGAACCTATTGTAAATTTATAATCTGATAGACTAATTGTATTATCTTCAATGGGTTTTCTATTATAATGATGTGAATGATTATCTGAAAAATAATCCTTTTCATCATAAACTTTTACTTCAAGAACTCTATTCAAAATATTCAATGTTGAATTATTTTCCTTATAAACCAGTTTCTTAGAATAATATAAAATAAAAAGAATTTCACCATCTTTGATACGAATTTCTTCATACTGATGTGGAGTCACATGCTTATAATTTTTAGTTATATTCTTAAAACGAGTTATTTCATTATTAGTTAATGTAATTGATTTCATAATATCAAAATAAATAGTGAATAAATAGATTATTCACGAATCATAGTTCCTATTCCATGTTTTGTAAATATTTCAAGAAGAATTGAATGATCTAATCTACCATCTAAAATATGTGCTGTTTTAACACCATTTTCCACTGCATTAATACATGTTTCAACTTTAGGAATCATTCCACCATTAATAGTTCCATCTTTAACTAATTCTCTTATTTCATCAGTTTTAATTCTTCTAATAATACTTTCAGGATCTTTAGGGTCAGTTAATATTCCTGGAACATCAGTAAGAACAATTAACTTTTCAGCATCAATACTGGCTGCAACAGAACCTGCAACAGTATCAGCATTTAAATTTAAAGTATTACCATCATTTCCCATTCCGATAGGTGAAATAACTGGTATGTAATCATTAGCAGTTAAATCATTCACTATCTGGTTATTAACTTTATCAATTTTTCCAACATAACCAAGATCTACTTCTAATATTTCACCATTTTCATGTTCAATTCTAGCAGGATCTCTTTTAGATGATTCAAGTAAAAAATTATCTTTACCTGATATACCTATACCTTTACCACCATGTAAACATATTTTTGATACAATTTCAGTATTAATTTTACCTACAAGTACCATTTTTACAATATCCATAGTTTCTTGGTCTGTTATTCTTAATCCACCAATAAATTTAGCTTCTTTACCCATTTTATCCATTGAACGTGATATTTCAGGTCCTCCGCCATGAACTACTAATGGTTGCATACCAACATATTTAAGTAGTACAGTGTCTCGTGCAGTTGAACTCATGGCAGATTCATTAATCATAGCATGACCACCATATTTAATCATAATCTTTTTATCGTGAAACTTCTTAATATAAGGCAGAGCTTCAATTAACACATTACTTATTTCAAATTCATCTTGATCTATCATATTATCTAATCCTTTACTTCTTTTATCCATATACTTCTATTTATATTCATATTAAGTTGTATATTCTGCATTAATTCTAACATACTCATAAGTTAAATCGCATCCATATGCAGTAGCTGAACAATCACCATCATGAAGATTTACAGTTATGAAAATATCTTCACTTTTCATAATTTCCTCAGCAAACTCTAATTTCTCAGGTTGTTCATAAGTTTTCACAGTTCCTTTATCTACAATCACACATTCATTTTGTTTATCAGCAATACTTATTGAAACAATATCAGGATTAAACTCTACACCACTATATCCCATAGCTGAAATAATTCTACCCCAATTAGGATCAGCACCAGCAACAGCAGTTTTAACTAAACTAGAAGACACAACACTTTTAGATACTGTAATTGCATCATCCTCAGTTTTAGCACCATCACAAGTTACTTCTAAGAACTTTTCAGCACCTTCACCATCTTTAGCTATTTGTTTTGCAAGACTCATACAAACATAATCTAAAGCTTCCTGGAAATTTGAATCATAATTTCCTTTCACATCATTAGTACTTAGTAATAAAACAGTATCATTGGTACTTTCATCACCATCAACAACAACCATGTTGAATGATTTTTTAACTGCTTTTTTAAGAGCTTTCTGTAAAACATCAGAAGGTAATTCTAGGTCTGTAGCAACAAATCCGAGCATAGTACCCATATTTGGTGCAATCATACCAGAACCTTTACAAAAACCTCCTACTTTAAAGACAGTACCATCTTCAAGTTTGGATTCAACAGCACATTCTTTAGGAACAGTATCTGTAGTCATAATTGCTTTTTCTGCAAGAGTAATATTCTCACGACTATTACCCAAATTTTTCAATGATTCTTCAGCAATAGGTTTAAGTATATCTAACGGCATTTGTCTACCAATAACACCTGTAGAAGCAACAGCAATATCTTCTAAAGGGATATTTAAATAATCTGCAGCAACTTGTGCTAATTCTAATCCTCTTTTAATTCCATCCTCACGAGTATAACAATTAGCATTACCACTATTAATGATAACTGCTGAAATATTTCCATTTTCTAAGTGTTTTCTTGTTATGTCAATAGGAGCAGCATAAACTTTATTTGTTGTATAAACTCCTACAGCTGTTGTATTTTCATGGTAAATAATAGCAACACCATATTTACCTTCTCGATATCCATTAACTTTTATACTACTAATGGAACACATTCCATTATCTAAAATTTTCATTTAAAAACCTCTTAATTAAATTTAAATAAAACATGAAAAATTGTTTGAAAAGAAAAAAAGGGGCAGATTAATACAGATATTTCTAACTTGAGTTATAACTGTCTGAACGGTATGAGTATGAATTTCTCTGACTATTACTACCATAGCTATTACCATAATTACTAGATCTATTACTATAACTATTATATGAGTTGTAATTTGAGTAACTACGACCGCTGCTACTACCACTACTACTTTGACTATAAGATGAATTATTTGAATAATTATAGTCATCAGATGTGTTATTAGTCACTGTAATATTATCATTTAATAATTCTAGTGGATTTTCCAAGTGTATGAATGTTGATGCTATTGATCCACAGATAATAGCAATTATTCCAACTATTAGAATAATAAATATTTTTGATTCTCTTTCAGGGTTCAAATCTATTTACCTCCTAATCTGCCACAGCAGCTACTAATATGGATATTATTAAGGATATAAATCCTAACCACAAATTGTTACTATTCCATCCAATTAATGTCATAAAGAATACAAATATAAATAATAATATTATAACCCAGTATTTTGATGTTATAAAATCAATAGCTGATCTTGTAAATGCTGTTGGGATATAATAAGCATATGTACCATTAGCTATTTCAAATACAATTGATGGTGTATCTTCATGTATTTTAATTGAATCAGTTATATGTGCATTTTCTGCTGCTTCTCTTCTACTTTTTCCTATACCTACTCTAAGATTTAAATTATTATTTAAGGCATACCATGCACAGTCAAGTCCTGTTTTGAGTGCTATCTCTTTGTTTGGGAAATTAATAATTAAATCATCTCCACCAACACGGTATCCTTCAATTTTTCCATTACCTTCATGCTCAATGTAAGCATTTATATCATTCATGATTTCAATCAGTTTATCTTTACCATATTCGGAAATGAAACCAGTTGAATCTTTTGCATCAATATACATGAAATTGTCTATTTGGATTGGTGGTAAATGAATTTTATCTTTTGTTGGTTCAGTTTCAAATATTACTCCATATTCTCCACCAAGTTTAGTGAATCCTACACCAGATACTTCACCAATTTCCGCATTCATTTCTATTGCTCTTTCAATTGATGCAGCACCTGTCATTCCAACAGCAGCTCTTACATTACATCCTTCTTTCATACCTAATGTAATCATTTCAATTGCAATTTTTATACCATCCTTTTTAGAGGGCATATGTGAAACAAGTTCAGACCTGCTTTTTTCTACAATTACTCCTCCCTCATCTTCTACCATTTGAGCAAAAGTATCTATTATTGGTGATTTCTTAAAAATTTCAATGTATAAATAACGGTCACTACCCATTATAATATTACTTAAAAGTGCGAATTCATTAATTTCATTTTCAGCAGGTTTTAATTCAATGAATTTTCTGTTTTGGGGAAGGGCACGTTGGTCTATTTCTCTTTCTAAATTTGCAAATATAGTATTACTATTAATTTGTGCTGGTTTTACTTCAACAAGCATAGTTTTAGTAATATTTATTAAGTCTACATATTCAGTTTCAAGATCATTGGTTGCGTAATAAGAGGTTCCAATACTAATTACGTTTTTATTAAGAAGTCGAGAGAAGAGGCTTTTTAAAATACCTTCAAAAGCCATCTATTTTTTCCCTCCTCTGGAGATAGATATTTCAAATTGTCCCGGTTTTTCCATTAGCATACTAGGTTTAACTGATACTATAGGGAATTTCCATGTTCCAAGTCTTGATGCAAGGGTACTTGCTATGTTTCTTGAATTATGTTTAATAAATGAATAATCGGTATCATTTATTATTATATCTAAGTTGTATGGTGATTCTTCTAATATTTCATCGGAATAAATCACGTTTAATTCAAATGTTCCTGGTCTAGTAAACAAATCATTTCTCACAGCTACAAGTGGGGAATGATCTAAATTAAGTTTATTACGTACTGTTACTGCTATTGTTCCAGCAGTTCTAACAGCTTCTTTATAATCTTTAGGATTTACTAACACAAATATTAAGAAATCTGAATCATCAATATCATCTTCGACAAAACCAACCATTTTATTAAGAATTGGTATTTTCATGAAGACATTTTCTAATTTTGAATCAATTTCATTTTCTTCTTCGTTACTTACCCTGCTAATAGCTTCTTGTGCTACTGCAAGTCCACTAAATTTCCTATTTTTCTTGGATTTGTATACATCAAATCCTCTTCTTTCAAATTCATTTAAGGATTTAGAACAGATTTTTTGAAGGATATTTTTGACTTTCTTTGGAGGTGCTGGTTTTCCTATTTGGAATCTTCCATCTTTAACTCTATATGGAAGCCTTCTACTTTGTATATCCTGGAATTCATCTTGATAATCCCTAAAATAATCATTAGATAATATTTTAGCATCTTTTTCATATGCTAAATTTAGAATATAATGATCAGCTATAGTACCTGCAGGTACAGGGAATACTTCTTCATTTTGGATCATTTTATTGAAGCCATCTTTATCATCAATTTCATGTCGTAATGGTGCATCAGATAGTACTATGGGTTCATGACCTAATTGTTTTAGTGTTTTTATAGCAACTTGTAATGTTTTTAAACTAGGTGTAACTTTTCCTGTTTCTTCATTGGGTTGCTGTCCATAATAAGCTACATTAGATCCATCAACAATAATTTTCAAAAGATCACCTTTTAATTATTTTTTTTATATATCTGCTCTTTTATTGAGTATATATTTATCTAATTTTCTTTATATTTATCTTTATAATATTCATATCTAAGGATGTCTTAATTTTTCAATACTTCCATCAGAATTATGTAATGATATGTCAATATATTGATTATCAATATCTATAACATTATATGATGGTTGGGTATTACCTCTTAATTTTAAGCTTGAAACAGTTCCTGCTGTTGCAAATATAGTATTATTCATTTTCCATGCATGAGGTACATGTTTATGTCCGGACAAAACTAAATTTACATTATTCTGTATCAATGTTAATAATATATCTCCAGCATCACTTAGAATATTTCTTTCTCTTCCAGTATTCGGTATGGAAATAATATGGTGATGAAGAGCTATTATTATAAATAATCCTTTATCTTTAGCATCTTCAATTTCTTTTTTCATGAATTTTGTTTGTATTCTACCAATTTTTCCATGACCTAAATCTGGTTCGCTACTATCAAGTGCAATTATTTTAATAGCTTCATCTTTAAGTATTAATGTTCCATATCTTTGATTAAATAATTCTTCAAAAACGTCATCTCCGATATTACGAGCGTCATGGTTTCCGGGAACAATTATTTTAGGTGGTTCAATTAAATCAATGTACTCTTTTGCTTTAATAAATTCTCTGTAATAACCTTGATCGGTTAAATCACCTGTTATAATGACAGCGCTTGGCTTGTCCTCATTAATTTCTCTAATAGCTTTCAAGAGCAAATCTTCTCGAAATTCAGCAAAACCTACATGTAAATCAGAAATATGTGCTATTTTTGTCACTAGGATAACCTCATGATAGCTTCAGCTAAGTCTCCACCAGTTTTCATTAATGCTTCTTCTGCTTCTTCTTTAGATTTACCTGTTTGTGAAGCAACTAATTCAATATCTTCTTCAGATATACTTTCATTACTTGCATCATCACTGCTACCTTTAATTCTTTCTTCAGCTTTTCCTACAACTTGATATGTTTCTTGACCCATCGCATTCATGATGCTTACTTCAGGGTTTTTAATAACTATTTCTTTGTCTTTAAGGGTAATTACAACTTCTTCAACATCTTCAAGTTCTTCCATTTTCATACCCATTTTTTTCATGGTCTTTTCCATTTGTTTTAATTGTCTAGGGTTAAATCCACCTTGAAACATTTAGTTTTTCCTCCTTAAATATAATCCATTAATTGTTTATAATTTCCGATTCTATAAAATAATTTTAAATTGATATTTTATAAATTAAGTATCTATTTAATATATGTAATTAATTTATATTAAAATTAGTTATTATGATACATTTATGAAACTTATTTTTTTTTGCATTTTTCAACACTTTTTTAGTGTAGTGATATTTTCATAAATAAATATGTTAAAAAAAATAGTGGAGTATAATCAAAATTAGTCAGTATTATCTGGATTATTCATATTTTCAAGTTCTTTTTCTTGATTATAAACAGCTAATTGACTAACTAACTGATTTATACGTCTTCTTTGGTCTTCAATTTTGTTGTATAATTTAAATAATATATAAAAAATTAAAATGGTTGCTAATACAAGTATGGCATCTAATCCTCTTCCAAAACCAAAAGTATTAGCAATAAAACTTGTTATATTTGGGAATAATGCTATAATAATTATTAATATCCATGTAATCAACCATAAAAGGTAATTACTATTACTAAATGCATTGTTTCTGAATCTATAAGTGGCTGCTAATATAGCTACTATACTTAAAATTAAGACAATTATCTGATAAGTTAACATTAAAATCATTCCTTATTTTTTAAGTGTTTCATTTAAAAATTCTAAAACAATTTTTATACCAACAAGAGTATTTGTACCTTTTTCTATTGTTCTTTGGTCATAAATGGTAGTCATCGGAACTTCTTTTAAACGAAGATGTTTCCTTTTAATTTCACCAATTATTTCTGATGATACTCCATATTGTGGTGATTTAAGATCTAATTTTTGTGCTGCTTTATTTGAAAAAGCTCTAAGACCTGATTGTGAATCTTTAACCATAGAACCTTGGAATACGTATGTAATATAATTCATAACAGTATTTCCAAAACGTCTACCTGTAGGCATGTCATCAAAATCTCTAGCACCTATTACAACATCTGCTTCTCCATCTTGTATAGGGGGGTACATATTATATAAATCATCAGGATTATGTTGACCATCAGCATCAAAAGTTATCATAATATCAGCATCTTTACTAAGAGCTGCCTGTATACCGGTTCTAATAGCTCCACCTAATCCAACATTAATTAAATGCCTATAATGATATACCATAGGTTTATATTTTTTAACTAATTCTCTAGCTATTTGGGGTGTGTTGTCTTTAGACCCATCATCAATGATTAATACTTTAAATCCTCGTTTTACTAGTCCTGTAACAACTTCTTCTAATGTTTCTTCTTCGTTGTAACTAGGAACTATCATGTATATATTAGATGTTATTGGGGGTATGTTTTCGTTGTTCATATTGTTT
>SUTP01000033.1:12289-18832 GCA_015062815.1 Methanosphaera stadtmanae
CCTTCCCATTTTCCATAAGTTTCTGAATCTTTACGGAGGTCAACTGCTACATCAAATACTTCTCCTTTAATAACTCGTACTAATTTACCTTGAGGTTGTGTATATTGGAAGTGTAATCCTCTGAGCACCCCTTTTTTTGATTGGGATTGGTTATCCTGTACAAAGTTGAAATTAAGTCCGGCTTCATCAAAATCATTTTTATTGTATGTTTCCATGAAGTAACCTCGTTCATCTCCGAATACTGTTGGTTCTATGATGTATACTCCTTCTATTGAAGTTTTATTAAAAATAAATTTACCCATTTTTTTTAGCTCCGTTTAATTTCTCATACTTATATTTCTCTTAGTGCATATTAATATTTTAAATATCAGTTTTGATTATTTATTTCATGGAAATTATTTAAAAGTTAATTTGATAGTTCCTGTCCTAAACATGGAGTTTCAGTATCATTTCCCATACATACATGACAGTAAGTAGGAATGTTAACTTTCTCTTTGTGTAATTGGCATAAAACTTCTTGTGTTTTAATTGTTTTACATACATGACATATTCTTGGTATTAAGTCTATAGGTTCAAGTTCTCCTGTAGATATATCTTTTGCCATCTTTTTGATATATGCGTCTACATCATGATTAAATTCTATTTCATGACCTCTTTTATCGCGTATGTACTGTGAAACTGCTGGTTGTGTTATGTCCAGTAATTCAGATATATCTTTTTGTTTCATACCTAAATTTAATAACTCTTTTGTAAGTTTAGATCTTATTGAAGGTATTACATACCATACTACTATTTCACAAGGTGGTTTCATATTTTGGCCTCCACTTTTTATTAAAATACTATATCTTTTCTTATTTACTATTTATCCTATATTATTTTGATATTATATATAAATTTCACATTGTTATATTTTTTTTAAACTTCTCAAGAATAAAACTTATTATTTATAATACTAATTTTAATATTAAATCTAATAGCCTTATTTTAAATAATTATATTATAATTGAATAATATAGATATAAATGATTAATAAAAAAATTCAATAAACAATTTTAAATATAACAAAGATTTGAATAAAAAATTAGATGTAATGATTTGGTGATTAGAATGAGTATATTATGGTTTTATATAGCATTTGTATTAGCTTGTTCAGACATGTTACATGGAGTAATATGGCATACTTTCTCTGATTTTTATATAATCTTTGGAGAAATTGTATATAATCTTGTAAAATCACCTTTCAAAACATGGATTGTTCATGAATTATTAGAAGCAATTTTTCATTTTATAATACTTTCATTAGTATTCCAATCATTAACAATAGGTGTTTTAGCAGGTTCAATCCACTTTGTAATCGATGTATATCATAATTATTATGACATAAAAATGAAATCATTACAACATCGAGCATTACATTTTACTATCGAATCAATATTTTTCATGGCAATATTAGCTTTATAAGAAAAAAATAGTATATTATGTTATATTAACACTTAAATTATTTATTTTAATTTTATTTAAAACAAAACAAGGAATGATAATAATATGCCTGTAATAAACTTCACATATGAAGAATTATTTAATCAATTAGGGGAAGAATTAGACAAAGATGAATTAATAAATATACTTCCAATGATTTCAAGTGATGTAGAATCATATGGCCAACACGAAGTAAAAGCAGAATTTTTCCCTAATCGTCCAGATAACTACAGTATAGAAGGAATAGTTAGATCTTTAAAAGGATATTTAAACTTAGAAAAAGGAATGCCTAAATACAATATCAAAGAAACTGACATGACAATAACTGTAGATGAAGAATTAAAGGATATACGACCCTATGTTGCATGTTGTATCATAAAAGGAGTAAAAATTAATGATGCAGAACTTGTAAATATAATGGAATTCCAAGAACATCTTCATTGGGTAATAGGAAGAGATAGAAAAAAAGTTGCTATTGGTATACATGATTATGACAAAGTGAATGGTCCGTTTTATTACAAAGCAGGAAATCCAAAAGAAACTTCATTTATTCCATTGGAACACACAAAAAATTTAACACTTGATGAAATCCTCGAACAAAATGAAAAAGGAGAAAAATATTCTAAATTATTAGAAAATTTTGATAAATATCCATTAATAGTTGGAAATGATGAAATAATGTCTATGCCACCAATTATTAACAGTGATTTAACTAAATTAACAACAGAATCTAAAAACTTATTCATTGATGTAACAGGAACAGATTTAAATGCAGTAACTAATTCATTAAATATCATAGCATCAAATCTTGCTGAAAATGGAGCAACAATAGAAACAGTCACAGTTAAATACCCATACCATGAAGACATAACTTATCCACAGTTTGAACCTAAAATAATTAATGTACACACAGATACAGCATCAAATTTTATTGGAATGGATTTAACATCAGAAAAAATAGTGGAAACTCTGGAAAGAACAAGATTTGATGCAGAAATTATTGATGAAAACACTGTAAAAGTTACTGTTCCTAGATATAGGATAGATATTTTACATGAAGTAGATATTATAGAAAATATAGCTATAGGTTATGGATTCAATGATTTACCTTCCGAATTACCTAATTTTGCAACAATAGCAAATCCTGATCCAAAAAGAGAATTCGATAAAGTAATTGAACAAGTTATGATTGGATTAAAATTCGCTGAAATAAAAAGTCTCATGCTTACAAGTGAAGAACAACATTATACAAAATTAAGAAAAGATATTGAAGATGATAAAATAACTGTTGCTCAACCAATCACTCAAGACAGAACAATGATAAGAAAATCATTAATCAACAGTTTACTTGAATTCTTACAGGATAATAAACATGAAGATTTACCACAAAGAATTTTTGAAATAGGTGATGTAGCATATTTAGATGATTCAAAAGAAATTAAAATGGTAACAGTTAAAAAACTAGCAGCAGCACTCATCTCATCAAATGCAAATTTAACAACAATAAAATCAATAGTTGAATCATTTGTAATAAATTTAGGATTTGAAATAGAATTAGAAGATTATGATAACCCTACTTTTATTCAGGGAAGATGTGCAAAATTCACAACTAAAGCAGTAGATGATAAAATACCTTTCACATTCACTGGTTACTTTGGTGAAATCCATCCTGAAGTTTTAACTAATTTCGAACTTGAATATCCTACAGTTGCATTTGAAGTAGAATTTGCATCCAAAAAAGAATAAATTATTCTTTTAACTTTTTTTTAGGTATTAATTATGAAATACAGGCAGTTAGGAAAAACAGGAATTAAATCATCAATATTAGGTTTTGGTGCTATGCGCTTACCAACTATTGATGAAAATCCAGAACATATTGATATAAAACAAACTGAATTAATGGTGGATTATGCAGTAAAACATGGTATTAATATGTTTGATACTGCATGGTTATACCATACAACAGACAGATCTAAACCCGGAGTTAGTGAATCAATACTTGGAGATATTTTAAGTCAAGGATACCATGAAAAGGTTCATATTTCAACAAAAATGCCATCTTGGGAGATGACAACATGGAATTACTTTGATACAACATTGGATAAACAACTTCAAAGACTTAAAACAGATCAAATAGAATTATTTTTTGTTCATTCCATTAAAGATTCATTTTATGAAGATATAAAAAATGCAGGTCTCTATGAATTTCTGGATAGGGTTTTGAGTGATGGTAGAATAAAACATGTATGTTTTTCAACACATGGTTCTTATGATTTTTTAAATCAAATACTTGAAGATTATGATAAATGGGAAGTAGTATTAACTCAGCTTAATTATCTTGATGAAGAAGACAACACAGGATTAAAAGGAGTTAAACAGTTAAATAAACTGGGTATAGGTACAATGATTATGGAACCATTACGTGGTGGAAAATTAGCAAATAATCAACCAAAAACGGTTCAAGATATTTTCAATAAATCAAATAGGGGATATAAACCTATTGAATGGGCTTTTAACTATCTTTGGGATAAATCTGAGGTTAATTGTGTTTTAAGTGGTATGTCTACATTAGAACAGGTAAAAGAAAATATAAAACTTGTCGAAAATGCAGAGATTGGTATGTTAACTGATACTGATAAAGAATTACTAAAATCTGTTAAAAAAGAATATGATAACTTAATAAGTATTCCCTGCACAGAATGTAATTATTGTATGCCTTGTCCATTTGGTGTAAATATTCCTAAATGTTTTAGAGAATATAATATGGCTAATTTAGGTGATAAATCAATTAATTCTATTCAATATAATTTTCATATTCATGATGATAAAAAAGCACATAATTGTGTCAACTGTAAGAAATGTATTTCATCATGTCCTCAGTCTATTAATATTCCATCAGAACTTAAAAAAGTAGAAAAATATTTTGGTGCATAAAAAAATGGAAATAAAAATAATTGATATAATACCAGCAAAACTTGTAGCAGATGTAGGTGCAATTGAATTATTCAAATATAATCAATAACTTAGAAGAAGCGGACGTTGTTATTAATTTTGTTGCAATTGATTATATGACCATATCCTTTGCATTAGAATATTGTTATCAGAGAAATATGTCTTCTAAAAATAAAAATGATAACATAACCCCCCCCATTTTTAATATAAAAACTCTTCACCACATAATACCAAATAATACAATTATCAAAAAAAAAGTAAGTGGAAAAAAGAAAAAAACCACAAAAAAAGAGAAACAACACCACAACAATAATCATTTTTATGCAGTGGTGTTGTGTTTTTTTATCACCCCTTTTTTCTTATTATTTTTTATGATTTTTTTTTGTTTTATTTTTGTGTTATGCTTGATTTGTAGTATCTGTTTTCACTTGTTGTTATGTTTAGTTCTGAGTGATTCGTATTGTGAAATGGTTCCTATTACTAGTTCTGATGTGTGTTGTCCGCACAGTATATGTCTATTGGTAGTGTCGTTGATTATTCCGTTTTTCATTATTGCAGTGTAGCTTTTTATCGTCAAAAAATTATTTATATCATCATCATTTTATCTATAGTTCTTGTGTAAATGTTTTCAGGTGTGTTATTGTTTGTTATGTAAGTGGCTTTAAATGTGTTTGTGGTGTTAGTGTAATTGAAGTTTATCTTTGAACTTCCATTTTTAACACTGGTACTTCCAATCCATTTGCCATTTAAGCTATATGAGATTCTACCATTATTTATATTATTTCCTTGGTCATCTTTTACATAATTAACAACTGTAGCAACACCATCATTAACGCTGATCTGATTAAATAAAAGATTAACATCTGCTATCTTTTCAAATGTAAAAGTATCACTGCTTTTAGCTTTTCCATATGAATCAATGTATGTTGCAACAATGGTATGATTTCCAACACTTGGCACATCAAATACTATCCATGATTTCTCGTTAAGTACATCGATTGATCCAATCCATTTACCATCCAATGCGTAAGATACATGACCAAAAATTAATTTGGTATATTCGTTACTAATTTTAGTTGTAAGAACATATTTGCCATTGATTATATTCATGGAATTAATTATTACTTGACTTTTATATTCTTTAAGCTCAGGAAATTCAGGTAAATCTAATGTTTTAGTGTAAATATTATGAGTTATGTTACTGTTTATGTATGTTGCTTTTAATAGGGCTTTCTGATAAGTGTAGTTAAATTTTATCATTGAACTTCCATTTTTAATACCAGTACTTCCAATCCATTTACCATTTAAACTATAAGAAACTCTGCCATTATTTATATTATTTCCACGGTCATCTTTTACATAATTAACAACTGTAGCAACACCATCATTAACACTGTACTGATTAAATAAAAGATTAACATCTGCTATTTTTTCAAATGTAAAAGTATCACTGCTTTTAGTTTTTCCGTTTGAATCAATGTATGTTGCAACGATTGTATGATTTCCAATACTTGGCATATCAAATACTATCCATGATTTCTCGTTAAGTATATTGATTGATCCTATCCATTTACCATCCAATGTATAAGATACACGACCATCATCTAATTTTGTATACGTACCATCCACTGGATTTTCTCTAATACCTTTAGTTGTAAGAACATATTTACCATTGATTATATTCATTGAATTGATAGATATTATATCATGCCCAAAAACATTATTTATACTTTGAGTCTTAACAGAAACAAGTTTAATAGTTCCCATAGAATCATCCAAATTATTCACAAAACTATTATTTTTAGCAATAAAATTACCTTTTTCAATAAATATCATATCTCCTCCAACAAATTCATCAGAAACAGCCTGTTTAGTTAAATTTATCGTGTTGTTTTTGAAGTAAGAAAGTGTTATTGTTAAATTTCCATGATAACTACTTATTGCTCCACCCTGTCTTGCTGTGTTATTATTAAATGAACTATTTACTATTCTTAAATCACCCTCATAATTATATATTGATCCACCATATCCTCTATTATAATCATCTAAATTTGCAGTGTTATTGTTTAGCGTACTATTTGTTATAATTAGAGTAGCATTACTATATATAGC
>SUTP01000034.1:0-9434 GCA_015062815.1 Methanosphaera stadtmanae
ACTCATCAACGCAGATGTAAACGCAGCATGTAATATAATACGTAAAAGTAAGCAGAAATTCAGCAATGAACGACTGTGTAAGTGGGTCCAGTCAGCTCCAAATAAAATTAAACTCACACAATAATAATCGTTTTGTTTAATTTGAAAAAAGACAAAAAAAATTATATATTTGATAAATAAAAAAAATTATTTAAATAATATAAATTATTGAGTAATACTTTTTTTCTATCAAAAATATTTTTGTCGGTGACTCATTCTTTTATTATACTCATTTTGTTTTAAACAGATCTGTTTTTGTAATGAAAATATCTGTATTATTATGATATTTAAATGATTATTACTTAATAAAAGTATATTCTTTGGAATGTTTTTTGTGAATTAGAATCTAAAAATAGTATTATACATGTTTAAATAAATTATATAAAGTAATATTTTAAAAAAAAATAAGTTCGTGGGTTATTATGAAAAAATAATTGGAAAGAGATTATAATTCAGCTTTCCAAAGTCCGTGTAAGGTACATAATTCTCTAGCATAAAGCTCGGTTGCTTCAGGTATTTTGAAGGTAGCTATTGGTTTGTCTCCTGGTTGTAAGTATTGTTTATGTACTTGACCATCTGCAATTAATTCAATAACTGCAATATAATGGTCTTCATCCATAGGATGTTCTACTTCACCAACTTTGACAACATATGCATCATTTTCTCTTGTGATGACTGGTTTATGTTTAGGTGCTTTATCTCCTTCAGTTATAGTTTCTATAACATCAAAATCACTAGGATCTACGTCTGGACCAAATTTTAAAATTTCTATAACATTTCCACTGTTTTTGCATCTTACAACGTTGTTTGTGTAATCAAAATCTGCCATATTCTAATGCTCCTTAAAAGGGTTTGTTAGATTACTTAAAATATGTCTGTTTCTACTTCGAAGTAACTAGCTGGGTGTTCACAAATTGGACATTTTGCAGGTGGTTCTTGACCAACGTAGACAAATCCACATTTTCTACATACCCATGTAACTTCTGTGTCTCTTTTGAAGAATGTTTCTCCTTCTACCATAGCTAATAATTGTCTGTATCTTGCTTCATGATGAGCTTCTACTTTTCCAATATTTCTTAATCTTGCTGCAATTACAGGGAAGCCTTCTTCTTCTGCTACATCAGCAAATTCTGGGTACATGGATGTTGCTTCATCATTTTCACCTTCAGCTGATGATTTTAAGTTTTCTGCAGTAGTTCCGTAGGTTGTACATACATCAGTATCAATTTGAATAGGTTCTTCATTTTCTTTTAATTCTTGAATCATTTTAAATAATACTTTTGCATGTTGGTGTTCGTTACCAGCAGTAATTTCAAAGATTTCTGCTATTTTTTCATAACCTTCTTTTTTTGCTATTTTAGAGTACATTGTGTACCTGTTTCTAGCCTGACTTTCTCCTACAAATGCTTTTGCTAAATTTTCTAATGTTTTTACCATTTTATCACCTATTTTACTAAATATATTATTAATATTTAGTTATACATTAGGATTTATTCAATGTATTTAATAAATATTGTTATAATAATTAAAATAAGTCTATAAAATAAGAATAAAAGAACAGGATTATTTTAAAATGGAAAATCAGTAATTTTTTATTTAATTGTTGGAGTGTTATTATATTTGATTTTAAAAAAATAGTTGAAAAATGGATATCTAAAATATCCACCATATCAATATTATTGCTGCGGTTATAAATACTAGTGGTGCTAATAATTTCATTACTGAAAATATTGAGGATAATGTTGTAACAAGTTCTGTTGAGTTATTAGGACCTAATGTTTCTATATTTAATCTTGCAGTTCCACTAGCTACAGATACTTCTTCTAAATCATCATATGCTTCTGGTATTAAATTTAATATATGATTAATTAGAATATCGCCCTTTTTAGTACCTACTGTTAATCCACCACCTGAAATGGTATTTACGATATGAGTATCAGTTGTCATTACTTCAATCATGTCAATTTCGGGATATTTTTCATGTACAGCATCCATTATTTCTTCTCTAAAACCTTGTTTCATATTGTTTCCATCAACAACGACATATAACATTTCTTGGTTATCTACTTTTGTAATCATTAATTTTAAACCACAAGGTCCCACACCTTCTTTTACAGTAATATCTTCTATTATTTTGGAAGCACAACCCATTTCAATAGGATATAATTCAGGTTTTTCTAATTTTTTTATTGCATCTTCAATCTGAATTACTCTATTGTGTCCAGGCATTAATCTATCAATATTTCCACTTAGACAGTTATGACAATCAACTACTATAACATCATTTAAGTTTAGCTGGTATTTTGTTTCATACATCATAGAAACACCTACACCATAATCAATATCATCTCCAGGTATAGGTGCAAATGTACTAAGTAATATAGCTCCATCATTGAATTGTTGTAATCCAATTTTAGCTTCATCATGTTGTACTCTCTGGAACTTACTTGCTTTATCTGAGTATTCGAGTGTTGGTATTAAATTATCAACAGCATCTGCAATTTTCTTAATTTCCTTGGCAGCAACAGGATTAAAGTCATGTGTAGCTGCTCCATGAACAATAATAGAAAAATCATCTAATTGATTATTCAATACTTCTGGAAGATTTCCACCACCAATAGAACCAACAGGTCCTGGATGAACACATGGTGAAATATAATTAGCTTTTATACCCTCTTTATTTTTAAAACTAACTACTCCAACAGTTGTATCAACAGGTTCACCCATAACGGCAAATAAATCTTCCATTGCATTAGATCCTTCAGTCATATTAGCAATAAATAAACTTAATAACTCTAAACCACCAACACCTAAATTATTACGTATTGGTGACTCAATAACAGTTACAAATGCATAAACAGCCAAAGCCAGTACAAGTGCTCCAATAATTGCTTTAATATACATGAAAATAACAGAATTTGCACTGGTGGTTGTTTCTGTTAAATAATATATTAATACAAGCATACTGAGAATCAACACGGGTTGTAATGCAGCTATTATAAAGCTTTGCCAGAATTTAATATTGGATGTTCCCCATAATATTAACATTATAATACCAAAACCAAATAATATTCCTATTAATAAGAAATTCATGGTATAATCTAATCCTAAAACTGCTAAAATAATATGACCAACCAAATATATTAAAGCTATAATAGTCATACTAATAAATGACAAAAACAATGCCTGTTTCAATTTCATATGACGTTTTTTAAGTGAATTAACAGCACTATGCATTATACCACCATAAGCTATGGTTGGAAGAGCTAATAAGAAAAATAATGTAGCCGCACCATCCAAAAATGCATAAGCAATACCTTCAAATTGCAAATCTGGTGTTAAACAGCCGATAATTCCACCAAAAAATATACTAACTATCAAAATAAGTAATAAGGATATTCTTGATTTGGGTAGTGTAATCATATACTTCGACATTTTCACTACTCTATCTGTGACACTCATAAGTTTACCTTCATTATAATAATATATATACTTTATATATTCAAAGTTTATAATAAAATTTTATTTAATTTTAATAAAAAATTTTTCTGATAAAAATAATACTCTAAAATACTTTATATTTATTAAATTACTTTATTTAGAGATTTACTTTATTTTTATATTATATTTTTTAATAAGTTCTTTAAAAAAAGTTTATTTAATGATAAAATTATAGAAAAGTCCATTTTTTAATACATAAATTCTATTCAAAAAAAGATTAATTGTTAATGGTAATTTAAAAAATGAATTATGGAAATTAACCAGTGTATTTGTAAGTAAATGTAACTTTTTTCTGATTTTTACAGTTGATTTCATAAGTCCATTCTACCTGGTCACCATCACGTAAATTAAAACCATCAATAATCACTTGAGGAATTTCTACCATCAATGGTTTGGATTCATCATGATTTTCTCTTGTTACTCTTTTTTTAAAACTTAATGCCACCATTTATTACCACCACTATAGTTTAGATAACTCTTTGTCGATATCTTTAATAGCTATTTGTTTTTTAGAAATGTTTTCTTCAAGTTCACTAATTTGATCTGTCAAATCATCTATTTCTCTTTGAAGTATAAATTTTTGTATTTCTAGTTTGCCTTCTTCTGTTTTAGACCATTCTTTTGCTTGTTCTATAAATTCTTCTTTAGATATGTTCATTTCTTTGAGTTTATCTTCTTGAGTATTAGCAAAATTTGTAAATAATTTTTCAATTCTTTCCATTATATGAACTCACATTTGTTTTATACTTATGGTATTATATATGTAGGATTATATTATTAGATTTTTTCATATGGATTTTGAAAATTTTTAACAAAAAAAAAAGAAAAAAAAGTTTTATTTAATTGTAAAACTGTGGGTGGTTATATTGAATGTGCTTTCTGCATCATTGTATACACTTATAGGAGCCTGACTTTGTATTCTATAATATTGTCCATTAGCTTCAATCCACGTATCTTGGTAACGGATGTCACTTACTTCATAAATAAATTGGTGTGCTGTTTTACCATTTAAGTCAAATGTACTGTTAGATATCATATTAAATGTACCAGTTCCAGTCATGATTCCATATAAACTATCTGATTGATATGCATTATCTAGGGTTATGCCTTCAGGTAATTTGTTTATCTTAGTAATTTCTGTTTTTACTATTACAACATCTGTTGCATTTGTTGTACTGGTATTTAAAACTGTATTATTACTTGTGACATCACTCAGATTTTCATTAACATAATTGTATTGGCTACTATTAACAGGATTTAATAATATTTCATTAGGATTGCTAGATAAAAATGGTGTTTTAAGTGGATCATCATATTGATAGACTGTCCATGTTGGTGCTAAATCAAATGAAACTTCGCTTCCTTCAAAATGTTTATATTCACCATTTGTCTGCATAAAAGATGGTGTAATAAAGAAAAATCCTGCGATAAGAATTATGGATAAAACAAATAGAATAACTGCTATCAAATTACTTCTCATTTTTTTAACCTACTTTTTTTTATATAAATTATTATTGTTTGAATCTATTGTAACAATTAATGGGCCAAAAGAATCTACATCTAATTCCCATATAGCTTCAGGCATACCCAAATCTAACCAATTCACAGAATCAACTTTATTGATACTACTTACATATAATGCAGCACATCCACCAACTGCAGTTAAAAATACTGCATTGTTTTCATGTAATGCTTTCTGGGTATTATCATCCATTCCACCTTTTCCAATAATTGCTTTCACGCCCATTTTAAGAACATCTGGTTCATATGGGTTCATACGCATACTGGTTGTGGGTCCTATTGCAACAATATTATAATTTCCGTCGTCAGATTCTTTTATTATAGGTCCTGCATGAAATAATACAACACCTTCTAAATCCATAGGTGCACCAGACTCTATTATACGTTTATGAGCACTATCTCTTGCAGTGTAAATCTTACCAGTTAAATAGACAGTATCTCCAACATTAAGTTTATTAATATCCTCATCATTTAATGGTGTTTTAAGTTCATGTTCCAAAATAATTCCCCATTAATATTTTTTTTAATAATTAACAACTTTATTATAATATTTGTAAAGATACATTTATTATATTTATTCTTAAATTGAATTGAATAATAAAAATTATAACTTTTAATATTTTAATAAATAAACCTTCTATTATCAAATAATATTTTTAGGAGACATAAAATGGATAACGTCGATTATAGTGTATATTTAGTAACAGATCAATTTGATTTTACAGAAGAAGAATTTTTAAATATTATAGAGGAATCTATTATTGGTGGAGCTACAATTATACAAATAAGGGAAAAAGATAGTGAAACTCGTGACTTCTTAAATTTAGCTAGAAAAGTTAAAAATATAACAGATAAATATGATGTACCTCTTATTATCAATGATAGGCTTGACATAGCTTTAGCAATAGATGCAGCAGGTGTTCATGTAGGTCAGGATGACATGCCATGTGATATTGTCAGAAAATTAATTGGTCCTGATAAATTAATTGGTGTAAGTGCTCATGATTATGCAGAAGCTATTAAGGCTAAAGAGGACGGGGCTGATTATTTAGGTATTGGTGCTTTCCAACCTACAGCTACTAAGAAAAATGCAAACGTGATAGATTTAAATGAATTAGAAAAAATGAAACAAATCGATATAAAATCTGTAGCTATTGGTGGAGTAAATAAGGATAATGCAAAAGAAATAATATCCAAATATAATTTTGATGGTATAGCTGTTGTATCTGCTATTATGAAAGATGATAATCCGAGAAAAGCTACAGAGGAATTGTTACAAGAAGTGCAATTATGATAAATGAATACATAGTTTACTCATCAATTTATGGTGGAATTGTGGGGGATGCTTTAGGTGTTCCATATGAGTTTTTATCTAGAAATGTAATTCATGAAAATCCAATTACAACAATGGATGGTTATGGAACATATAATATGCCTCCAGGGACATGGTCTGATGATAGTTCATTAACTCTTGCATCATTAGACAGTTTATCTGATGGTATAAACTATGAAGATATGATGAATAATTTTGCTGGGTGGTATACTAATTCAGAATATACGCCTGCTGGTATATTATTTGATATAGGAGCAACTACAAAATATTCTATTGAACGTTATATTAATGGTACTTCTCCATTAAACTGTGGGGGAAGTGGTGTAAAAGATAATGGGAATGGTTCCTTAATGAGGATTATGCCATTTGTATTATATGCAAATCATCATAATTTATCTAAAAATGAAATGGTAAAAATCATTGATGAAGCATCTAGCTTAACTCATGCTCATCAAATTAGTAAAGTTTCATGTAATATATACAATTTTATTTGCCAGGAAATCATAAATAATAAAGATGATTCATCAATCAATGAATTAATTATAAATGGTGTAGATGTAGCAAATAATTTTTATCAAAAACAAGATTTAACTGAATTTAACAGAATACTAAATTTAGAAATATTTGATTTAAAAGAGGATGATATAATTAGTGGAGGCTATGTTTTAACATCATTGGAAGCCAGTTTATATTCATTTATAAATGCAACAAATTATAAAGATGCAGTTCTAACAGCAGTTAATCTGGGAAATGATACTGATACTATAGGTATGATTACTGGAGGTTTAGCTGGATTATACTATGGTTATGATAATATTCCAAAGGAATGGATTGAAACATTAATAAACAAAGAATTAATAGACAAAATATGCAATAAATTCATATCAAACTTATGAATTTATTCTTTTACTAAAATTATTTTTCTAAAGTGGAGTAATTTTATTATAAATTAGTTCTGGTAGAAATATAGCACAAACTCCAACTATTACACTTAATAACACATACATGAATGCTATTTCAGTGTTTCCACTTTTAATTAAATCTCCTGTTTCAAGAGCAAATGTTGAAAATGTTGTAAATCCTCCACATACACCCATTTTTAAAAATAAGATTATATTATCATTATAACTGTTATTTTTTGTCAAATAAAATGCAATTAATCCTATAACAATTGAACCTATTATATTTATCATAAATGTATTAATGGGAAAAATGTTTGTTTCATTTATTGGGATTAAACCAATTAAATAACGTGCTATTGAACCAATAAATCCTCCTAAACCTACTATTAAACATTCAAATATCATTATTTACCCTTCTTTTATTATCATATACTAATTCTTGTATATATTTATACATTAGATCTATTAAGTATTTGAACTATACATATACATAACGTATTATAAGAGGAATAAAATGAATGATAAAATAATATGTAGTAAATGTGGACAAGAAAATCCAATTAATTATACAAGCTGTTTAAATTGTAATAATCGATTAAAAAATAGTTCTTATTATGAATATGATTATAAAGATTTTTATGAACTTTTTTCAGAAGAAAATAAAACTATCTTAGAACATGCTAAGTTAACAGATACTGCTTATGATACTATTATAAACTCAATTATTGAAATAGGATCTGAAAATATACATAAAATACCTGAAATAATAAACACTCCAACATTACTTACAATTCTAAAACCCTATGTTCATGTATCCTATGATGAGACTGGTGGTCATCCAGATTATTTGAGTTATTATTCATTCAATAATATATTTCTAAATAGGGACATACCTGAAGCATTAAAAAATTCAGCATTATTACATGAATTTGCTCATCACTTATGTAATGAAATTGTAAAACAGACAATTATGCACCTGTTAAATCATGAAAAGAATCTGACAATAGAATCTTTTGCATGGTATTTAACATTACAAAACAATTATCTAAAAATAGCTAATGAATTTGTTGCTCATAGAGTACAGGAATATTTTTTACCAGATACATTTGGGGGATATACTTCATTAATCAAATTGATTGAAGAAAATAAGGATAATTTAGATAATGAAAAAATCGAAACAGCAATAATTTTTGGTAATTCCTTAACAGAAGATGTTATATTTATAATTGAACAATTTGTTTTAAGACAATCAAGTTTTCCAGAATCAACAACTAGTCATGAAATATTTGGATATGATATTCCTCATATTAAATTAGAAAATAAGTTAAAATCAGTTTACACACTTATTTTTGAAACATTTAATTATATTTATAATAATAAGGTTGGAATGATTGATTTATTATACGATTTGGATAAGAATTACATAGAATTTAATTATACGCATCCATAAAAATAATTTGAGAGATTATTTATCTCTCTATATATAGTTTACAACTAGTATACTGTTTAGTTTCTCCAGTAATAATTGATAAATTTTTAATATTTGAAAAGTTCACAATTCTATTGATAATGCCATCAGATATTTTAAAAGAATCTATACTTAAACCATTTATTTTGATTACAACTTTTGTATTGGCTTTAATGGGTTGTTGATATTCATCAGTTAATGTAGCGTTTATAACAGTTTTTTTAGCATTTTTATCTGTTTCCAAATTGATTATTGTAATATTACTTTTTATTTTTGATACTTCTATAATGCTGGAATTTTCCAATCTATAATTTTGATTTATATATACTGCTGTAATATTATAATTATTTGTATTAAGAACGGGTAATGTATAATTCAATACTGCAGTATTATTATAAACATTTACGAGTAATGTCTTGTTATAGGTATCCTTTAAAGTAATATCATTTATTTTAAATAAAACATATCCTTCATTCAATTTATTATCATTATTTGAAACCAATGTGGCTGTTAATATTGTATTTTGTCCTTTTTTAGGATTTTCATCAATGGATATTCTAATTTCATCTGAGGGTAGAGTTAAATTCATCTGAATATTATCTGTTCTTGAAGATAAGTATTTATCATTTCCTGAATAAACGGCTGATATATATGAATTAATATTTACTGT
>SUTP01000034.1:9534-18573 GCA_015062815.1 Methanosphaera stadtmanae
GCATTAGTTAAACTAATTGCATATGTGCTGTTTGTTTTAATTGTATTATTTGTTATATTTGAATTTTCTAAACTTGTTGATAAGATACCTGTTCCATTTTCTGAATTAATTATTATTGTATTATTTTTTAAGTTAGCACTACCTTCTACTATAATTCCATTACTTGTATTTCCATTAATTATAATATTATTATTTTCAATAATTCCATTTTCTGAGTTGTATATTTCTATTCCATTTGTGGTTTTTCCAGTTATTTCAATAATATTGTCTTTAATAGTATTGTTTTGAGTAGTACCTTGCATTTTATCTTTAGATATGACAATTCCATCAGCTAAATCGTCAGATATACTAATAATCTTATTTCCTGTAACGGTAAAATTGTCTATTGATGAAAAAGGTTGAATGCCATCTGCAAATTTTTTTCCTTGTGTATAAATTGTATTGTTTATAATCTTATTTCCATCAATATTTTCACCAAGATTTATACCAAAAGCATATTCATCTGAAATTGTTCTGATTGTATTATTGATAATTGTATTATTTTCAGCATGTATATCATTTAAATGTGATCCTTGTATGGTTATTGATTCAATTGTACCATGTTCATGTTTTTTTATAGAGGAATAGGTATTGATTGTATTATTTGCTATAATATTATTGCTTGAAATTATTGCAATTGATAATGTACTTGCTAAATCTGGGCTGCTGTGCCAGTCTATTTCATCTGATGGACCATATACTGTAATAGTGTTATTACGAATAATATTATTATTATTTAATACATAAATTTCTTCTACATCGTGGGTAGTATTATCCAGAATATTACAATTTTCCACAATACAATTATTTGAATAAATAATTATGGCATTTTCCAGTTCTTTATTTTGATTATTAATTGTTAAATTACGTATTATAACAGGTGCTTCGGCTGTAATTGTTGTTCCATATAAAATGGTATTTTCATTACCTTGTAATGTTAATTCTTGATCTATTGTAAAGTTTCTATTACTGAAGGTACCTGTTAGTTCAATTATACTTCCGGTTTCTAAATTATTTAGTAAATAACCGTCTTCATCAAAATATTCTGAGTATTTTGCATCATCAATAGTTATAATATTATCATTTTTCATGGATGGTTTAAAACTATCTTTGCTTATTGTAGTATCTTTTAATGAATCATCTATTTCAATATTATCTGTAAAATCAGACTGATTAATTTCTGTTGCTGATGAAGAACTTAATCCTATTAATAATATCATCAAACCTATAATTAAGATAGTTTTATTTATTAAGGATTTATTCATATTTTACCTCTAATTAAATATATTTGAATAGTTTATATGGGTCTGATTTATTTTTCAAACTATTTATTTTTTGAGATATAATATAACAATTCAATATAATATGCTTAGATATTTTAATCAAATAAATTAAATATAATCACAATAAATATTGGATGAATAGAATATGAATGAAATAGATACTCAAATGTTAGAACAATCTAGTGAAATTATTCAAAAACTTAGGGATGAATGTCCATTAACTCATTGTATAACTAATTATGTTACAATTAATGATTGTGCAAATGCAGTATTGGCAATTGGTGGTTCACCAGCTATGGCAGATACTTCTCCTGAAATAGCAGAATTTGTACAAATAGCTGGAGCTACTATTGTAAATATTGGAACTTTATTTGATGATCAAATTAAATCAATGGAAATAGCTGCAGAAGAAACTAAAAAAACTAATACTCCATTTGTACTTGACCCAGTAGCTGTTGGTGTATCTCAAATAAGAAATGAAGCTACAAAAAATATAATTGACAAGTCTGCTGTATCAATTATCAGAGGTAATATATCAGAAATAAAAACAGTAGCAAAATTTTATGATGTTACAGAAGAATCAACTAAATCTAAAGGTGTGGATGCAGCAGATAGTGATATTATAACAAGAGATAATATAGCTAAAAATGTTGAATTAGCAAAAAATCTTGCTAAAAAACTAAATACGGTTATTGACATTTCAGGTCAATTGGATATAATCTCTGATGGTGAAAATTCTTATGTTATAGATAATGGGGATGCAATGATGCCAAAAATTACAGGTTCTGGATGTATGTTAACTTGTATTCTAGGAGCATTTGCAGCAGTTGCTAATCCATTAGAAGCTGCAATCATTGGTAGTTTATCATTAGCAATTGCCGGTGAATTAGCAGCTAAAACAACAAAAGATAATAATCAGGGAACTGGTTCATTTAGAGCATATCTAATTGATGAATTATCTAAAATGGATAAAGAAACAATAATGAAATATGGAAAATTATACAAATATTAGGTGAATTTATGATAACTGCTGATTTTGCAATTGTACCTGTAGGAACTGAAGATACTGAATGTAAAGAGTATGTCACTAAAGCTGTACAGGCTATAAAAGATTCTGGTCTTAATTTTGAGTTAACAGGAATGAGTACTCAGATAGAAGCAGAAAATTATTCTCAATTATATGAAGCACTAGCTAAAGCACAAGAAGCAGTATTTACTGCAGGAATTGGAAGATTGTATACTGTAATAAAAATAGATGATAGAAGAGATTTGGAAAACAGAACTCTTGAAGCTAAGGTAAATACAGTAAATGAATTACTAAAATAATTATTTCTTTTTAATCTCCCTTCTTATCAATTTTTTGTTTTATATTTTTTGTTTTTATCAAATTAATTTTACTATTTCTAAAAAATTATGATAAAATTTATAACTTATAGGATAAATAGATATATTCAATTATGGTATTTATTGAACTCATTATCTATCATAATCTAAAAACAACTAAAGTTATTGAGTTAAAGACTCAATTTAACTTTTTCAAAAGGTGAATTCACAAAATGATAAATAGAAATGTTAGAACATTCTTTTTATTATCAGTGACACTTATATTATTGGTGGGAGTTGCAGCAGTTACTGCATCTGATGTGGATGATAATTCAACAGTATCTGATATTTCAACTCCAACTGATATTTCAACTCAATCTGATATTTCAACATCAACTGTTGTTGATGAAGTTGATTCTGATAATAATTATGAGGATGTAAATACAGAAGAATTAAATGATAAATACACTTCAGAAGATAATCTAAAAGCTAATATCAACCCAAATGGAGAATATAAAGTTACAATTACTGGTATGACTATGAATAATGGTAAACTAGTACTTAATAGTACTGTTACAAAAGACAACATACCAATTAGTGGTGGACGTGTATCTTATTATGTGGGTACTAAATGGGTAGGTAGTCCTGGACCTGGATATGGTAATGCAACATTAACTACTAATAATCCTGGTGATGGAACATACACTGTAAAAGCTACTTATGTTGATGTATTTGGTGTAAAACAGGCTAATACTTCAGCTACTTTAAAAATTAATTCCACTGATATTGATATTAGTTCATATTCTTTTAAAAATGGAAACTTAACAATTAAAACTTTAGTAAATAGTCATGGTGTAAGTGTAACTTCTGGTCGTGTATCCTATTCAATTGATGGTAAATGGGTAGGTAGTCCTAATGTTAGTAAAGGTATTGCGTCATTAACCACAAAAAATCCAGGTAAAGGAACACACACAATAAAAGTTTCTTATATTAATAACAATAATGTTATAGTAGTAACAGCTACTAAAAGTCTTGCAATCAATGCTACACAAGTAAAAATTGATTCTGTTAAAGTAAATAGCAGTAAATTAGTTATAAAAACAATAGTAACTAATCTTGGTGAAGATATTACAAAAGGTAATGTAGTATTCAATTTAAATAATGCAAAAAAGGGTAATGTAACAGTTAAAAATGGTGTAGCAACTCTTACAATGAACAGGCCAGCTAATGGTGCATATACTATAGAAGCCGTATATTATAATGGTAATTCTCAATTAGCAAAAACAAGCATAAAATATCAAATAAATAAAACAATGATTTACATTAATTCGGTTCGAGATAATGGAACAAATGTAACTATTGTGGGTACAGTTATTGATAATGGTAATATTTTATCTACCAGCTCAAGAGATCAATATCCACAACGTGCTTCATTATTCGTTGATAAAAAATGGGTAGGAAGTCCGGGTATAGGTAAAAATATGTTTGTTCTAACTAGAACAAGTCCTGCTGGAGGAAATCATACTGTTATAGCTAAATATATTAATGGAAGTAATGTGGATGTATGTAATGATACAGTTACATTTTATACTAAACCACAATCAACAAAAACTACAATATCTAACAAAGACTTGTATAAAGGAGTTAAAAATAATATCACAGCTAAAATTACTTCAACATATGGAGTAAACAGTGGTAGAGTATCATTTACATTTAATAATAAATGGATTGGTAGTGTAAAAGTTATAAATGGAATTGCTTCATTAGTTTACACTATTCCTTCAACTGTAACATCATATACTTTATTAGCTAGCTTTATACCTGATGGAGAAACTTACATTAAAAGTAATACTACAAAAACAGGTGTAACAATTCTAGCTCCAACAGTAACTACAATAATTGGTCCAACAGTATTATATGGTAATGAAAAAGCTACTTACAATATTACAATTAAATCAGATAATACTCTAGTAACAAGTGGAAAAGTTAATATTTATGTTGATGGAAAACTCGTAAGTACAAGGACTATTACAAATGGTGTAACATCATATAATTATACAATGAAAGATGATTATAAAAATCATACCATTGAAGCTGAATATATAGGTACTTCCTATAGCAATAGTGAAAGTTCTGTACTTGTCAACTATGGTAAATATGAAACAATGACTGTAGCTGAACCTTCAGATACTAATTTATATATAGGTAATACTGTTACTTTAACTGCATATGTATTATTAGCAGAAACAACTTCAAGTAAAGTTGTAAATGGAACAGTTAATTTCTTAGTTTCAGGTAAATCTATAGGAACTGCAACTTTATCTAATAAAGGTATTGCAACATTATCTTATAAAATACCTACTGGTACACCATCATTATTAACAATAAATGCCACATATACTGGAAATAATTATTTCACATCCAGTAGTGATATAATTAGATTAAATGTAGCATCTAAATAAAAAGAATGAATAATTATTATTCATTCTTAACTATCTTTTTTTGTAAAACTTTTTATACTTGTTTTCAAATAATAAAATTAAATAATATTTAACAAAATTTAGTGATAAAATGTTTGAAGATTTAATAGATAATATTATTAATGAAAGTATAGACTGGTTTGACTATTTGAAAGTTAAAATTAGAGAAAATCCTAAAGTATTAATAGTATTATTGATTATTTTAGCAATAATTTTAATGCCCATAATAAACTGGATTTTTACATTGATATTTGTTGTGGGATTAGCATATTTTTTAATAATGAGATGGGCAAGATGAATCTATTGTAATAGTTCATCTATCTCTTTTAATTCTTGTTCTTCTTCCTTAGTTAATCCATGTTCGGATTCTTCTTTTATATGTTCTAGTTCAGCTTTTCTAAGAATTTCGTTTTTATGTTTTTTCCATTGTTCTTCTATCTCTTTTTTCACAGTATTATCCACTTCAATTATTGGACCTGTATATTCACAGTTATTACATGACCACATTGACCAATTTTGTGGAATAATCCATTCAATATTTTCTGATCCACATCTAGGGCATATTTTTTCCTTCATTTTATTCACCTAAGCTAAGTTATCTATTATTTTAAAGAATTCACCATATTTTACAAAAATATCCTGTAATTCATCGCTTGTTAAAGTTTCTATATGTAGTGAACATTTTTTATCTTCAATACTAACTTTTATCTGCTTATTATTATCATCTTCTTCTGAAATATACTCTTTAAATTTAGTATTTAATTCATTATATTTGTCTTCCGTTAAATTATACATCCTATGATGATTAAATATGTCCATAGCATGTATTATTCCTTTATCATGAATATCAGAACAATAAGTTAACAATATCTGTGTGTCCATATAATAAGGCACATCATAGCGGTCGCTTCTCAAAAAACATACTAATTTAGCCTTCACATGGTCATCTTTTTGATTATCAATAATATGTTTAACAAGTTCAAATTGTTTCATGTTAACATCATTAAATAAATCCATTTATATACACCTGCAAGTATTTTCTTATAATCTTTAATCATTATTTTCAATAATAACATTTTTAAATTGTGGAAATTTATCAACAAACTCAATAACTTCATTATCTAAATAATTAAACCAATCTTTATGAGTTATATCACGAGAAGTATGTTTTATTTCCATAAGTTTTCTTTGTCTTTTTTTATCATTTATATTATCACTTATATCAGTAGAAATTTCGGGTAATTCTATTTCAGAAAAAGGATCATTATCACATGCTATTTTCACATCTTCAAATGCTGAAGGAATTAATTCACCATTATTATGAGTAGTAATAACAATATCTTCAAAATTATCAGCGATAAACCTATAATTAAGATTAACACTGGTAAATTCATTACTTTGTTTAGTCATTTCATCAAGTCTGTCATATTTCCAATTAACCATAATTAAATCTTCTATAATTTTTATTATTTGGTATTTTATTTTTTATTATTTAAAATGTTTTTTAGGAATTATTTACTACTCAATAAGTATATATAAAAGTAAATTCATACTAGAAGCATAGTTTAATGTGGAAAATGTTTAAAATAAAATCTTAAATTTCGATTTTAGCCAATATAAATCCTTAAAACAGTTGATGATTATTATGAAATGGAAAATAGGCAATGTTAAAATAAGTAATCAAACTGTTTTAGCACCCATGGCAGGTATTAATGATTTTGCATTTAGAAAAATAATTAAATCTATGGGTTGTGGATTAATTGTTAATGAAATGGTATCCTCAGCATCTATTGTTCATCATAATAAAAAAGCAAATGAAATGATGTATATGGATGAAATTGAACGACCCATATCACAACAGATATATGGATCCGATCCAGAATTATTAAAAAATGCATCACAATATATTAATGAAACTATGCAACCTGATATTATAAGTATAAATATGGGTTGTCCTGTACCAAAAGTAGCTATTAAAGATCATGCAGGCAGTGCACTACTCAAAAATACAAAATTAATTAGACAAATAGTAGAAGAAGTAGTTAACTCAGTAGATATACCAATTACTGTTAAAATAAGAAGTGGCTGGGATTTTAATAATATTAATGCATTAGAAGTAGCAAAAATTATTGAAGATGCAGGTGCTAGTGCTATAACAATACATCCGCGTTCAAGAAATCAGATGTATAGTGGTTCTGCAGATTGGAACATTATTAAAAAAGTAAAAACTGAAGTAGATATTCCAGTTATAGGTAATGGTGATATCTTCACTTGTTATGATGCTAAACAAATGTTAAATGAAACAAATTGTAATGCAATCATGATAGGTAGGGGTGTACTAGGTAATCCTTGGCTTATAAAAGAATGTATAGATTACATTGATAAAAATATTCAACCTACAGTAGTTCCAGTAGATGAAATATTTGACATGTTAAAATATCATGTTGAATTGTTTCTAGAGAACAAAAATAAGAATTATTCAATTAAGAAAATGAAAAAACATGCTGCATATTATGTTAAAGGTTTACCTGGAAGTACCAAGATTAAAGAAAAAATATTTAAATCTAATTCAAAAAATGAACTATTTAACATAATAAACGAATATCAAGAAGCATTAAATAATAATAATCATATTTAGGAGTGTTTTCATGTTAATTATAGAATATCCAAAATGTAGTACATGTAAAAAAGCAAAGAAATGGTTAGATTCAAAAGGATTAGAATATGAAACAAGACATATTGTAGAAGATAATCCATCATATGAAGAATTAAAAGAATGGTACGAAAAAAGTGATTTACCATTAAAAAGATTCTTTAATACAAGTGGTATGCTTTACAGAGAAAAGAAATTAAAGGATAAATTACCTAATCTTAGTGAAGATGAACAATTAAAATTACTTGCAACAGATGGAATGCTTTGTAAAAGGCCAATAATAATCACTGATGATGTTATTTTAACAGGTTTTAAAGAAAAAGAATGGCAAGAAAAATTATTGGATTAACATTCTTTTTTTTATTTAAAATTATATTTTTTCATAATTTAGTTAAATACTTTTCATATTTCTTATTTAGTTTTTATTCTAGTCAAATCTTATAACTTCTAGAGCAGTGGTCAAACTTTCTTTGACAACTGAATTTTCATCAAGTTTACCACTTTCAAAAATATTTTTTGTTTTAAAATTTATATAATTCTGGAATTCCCACATCAAAAAAACTAGTCATAGATTTTTTTCTGGCTGCGAATTATATCACCAATAATTACTTCTATTGTTTGAGTTTTCCTCGCTAACATAAAATAATGTTTCTATGATTGCCTATCATGATTTTCCATTGTATCATTTATTCATCTAATTCTTTAGGATTACTTTTACTATTAAGTTCACTGACTATTTTTCTTCCAGTTCTTTCTTCTAATTAGCGTCTTGCATTACCAACAATACTTCCACCATCATATGCTACTTTTTTACTTTCTTTAAAACCTTTAGGATTATCTGGTTTACTTATTTCTGTTTTTGCAACTTCACCAAGCATATTTATGATTAATTCCGTGTTTGTCATATTATCTCTTAGACTTTCTTTCTTTAACCATTTATATTTTTTTATATTCCTTGGTTGTTTTTCCACTTCATGCTTTAGTAATTTCATCAGTAAGTATTGCATATTCTTTACCATGTTCTACACTGGAACGATTTCATTCACCAGTCAAGTCTTTACGAACCTTAATTTACCATCAGAAGACTTCATTTTAAGTTGTATGATATTTTCGTACAACTGATTATCTTCCTTTTTCATTTTACTTTTTAAGTCAGACCAATATTTCTCGGATTTTTACTTTCAGTTAAGACTGCTATTTCATCTATTATGCAATATCAATAATTTTCTATATCTTCATCCCATTTTGCTCTTATTTTTTT
>SUTP01000035.1:0-3988 GCA_015062815.1 Methanosphaera stadtmanae
AAGGTAACATGAGTATTATTTGTAGACCATATCTGAGTATTAATGAAACTTATACCAGTTACATTAGTATAAGAACCCTGATTATTAATAATAAATGCTACTTTAGGTAAATTATCCCCATAAAATTTATAATCAGGAGCACCATAAGGTGTATTAAATGCTATAGTTCCATTTTCAGTAGTTGA
The DNA here is from genome assembly GCA_015062815.1 of Methanosphaera stadtmanae. GTDB lineage: Archaea > Methanobacteriota > Methanobacteria > Methanobacteriales > Methanobacteriaceae > Methanosphaera > Methanosphaera stadtmanae_B. Next base: position 186 of record SUTP01000035.1, read on the forward strand.
AACTATATTCACTGCCTTGTTTATAACCATTCTACCATCAGTAATGTTGATAAGCCCTTGAATATCAAGAGTATCTCCATCATTTACATCATCAGATAAATATCCACTATCATTAAAATAGTTGGAATAAGTATCTTGTGTTATATTATATTTTGAACTTTCACCAGCCGTTAGTTTACTTGATTTAACTTGATTTGAAGTTTTAGGTTCTAATGATTCCTTATTGGAAACATCTGATGTGATGTCTGCATTATTGATAGTATCAGCTGTACTAACTGTTGATTCAGCAGAAGTTAAGTTATTATTACTTGAATCTTCAGCTGAAACAGCTGTTACACCAATAATTAAAATCATTAGAGCCATTAAAACCATAATCACTCTTTTATTTATCATGAATTTAATTATCTCCGTATTTAAGTTAATTATATTATTCAAACCGTTTATTATTAATATAAACATACTAAAATTATTAAAAAAATTAACATATATTATAAAATTTATTTGAATAATAATTGTATATCTATACTAAAAAAGATATAAAGTTTAAGTTAACTAAAATTGAATGAACCTCTAAAAAAAAAGTAATAAAAAAAGGAATAAATAAAAGAATAAGTGCAATGATTATTAAAATTCTTTTATTAATGTTGCATTAGTTTCAGAAGATGCATAAATCTCATTACCACTGAAAAAGATTATTAGATTATATTTTGATTCCTGTAAATCAAAACTACTAAAATTAATATTTATTACATCACCTTCTAATTCATTCTGAACTATTGTAATATTATCAATGATTACTCTAATTTTACCTGTAGTATTAATAGTATTGTTATTATAATCTGTTATAAAGCCCAATATAACTGTAGTATCATTCATATCTCTTATATAACTGATATGAATACTTGTTTGGATTTTATTGATTATACTTGAATTTAATGAAAATATTGTATTATATATTGAAGATTGATATAACTTGTTTTCACCGGCGATAACGGTTAAATTATAAAAAGTATTCTTTGATAAATAAGATGTATCGAATACTTCATTAATTATACCATTATATACATTTGCTTCTTTTACAAATGTTAAACCATTTATTTTAATTGTTATTAATGTCCTGCCATTCACATTATTATTATCTGAATCCAATATATTACCAATAATAGATGTTGTTAAACCGTTTGTTATTGCTTTTACTCTTATTTGAGTTAAACTTTTTGTAATACGTAAAATTCCATATCCTTCAGCCCTATTATAAAAATTATTTGAATAAACTGCAGTTATCTCATATTGATCTTGAGATAAATTAGGTAAATCATATTTAACTATAGCATAACCATTTTCAACGTTTACAATAATAGGTGTTGAATTTTCTTTAAGTGTTAAACCATTTAATTTGAATACAACTTTTCCCTCATTTAATAGTTTACCCTCACTACTTACAATTGCAGTAATTGTGATAGTATCCTGAGGTTTATAAGAATATTTGGATGTTAGTACTGTTACATTAGCTTCATAGACATATACTATTATTTCTGAATTTGCTTCAACTGTCATATAATTTTCACAAGTATATACTGCAGTTACATTAAGTGGTTTATATGATGAAGGTATATTATATCTAAGAATTGCAATACCATTACTTACATTTATTTTTCCTACTGTTTGATTATCAATAATAAACAAAACTATTCCCTGATTAATAGGATTTTCTTGACCATCTGTAACATTAACAGTTATATTAATTTCTTTTGAATACTTGTTTGATAAATTTCCTATGAATTCAATATTAGCTGTATAAGGAATATTATTTGATAAAATATTTCCACTACCTGATTTAATAAATATAGTATCATTTCCACCCTTTGTTGGAGTTAATAAATAATTATTACTGACATTACTATTTGATAATGTAGTAAAATTCATTGTATAAGAACTATTACTGGTAATTGTATTATTTACTACAGTTAATGCATTACCTGATACTTTTATATCATCATATATAATATTATCACTTATTGTGGAATTTGCCAATGTTTTATATCTTGAAAGATAGAATTCAGATTCAATATTTTTTACTGTATTATTTACAATTGTCACATTGTTAATAGGTTTTGAAGCATAGGGACTTCTAATATATATTAAATCAACATTATTATTGCATACAGTTACATTAGCATAAACATTCATAGTTTTAACAGTATTATTATAATACTGACTATTTATAGAAGTACTTACAGTACCATCTACAGTATTATTATAGAATAAAAGTGATTCCAAAGATGCTACCTGTGAATTATTCATAAACACATTATTTCTTACAGTTGTATTATAACATTTAGAATATTCATTTATATTTCCCCACTGTTGAACCAATGCCACCCCATCATTATATTCAAGATAATTATTTTCTATAATATTATTATGCCCTGTTAAGACTATACCCCAACACATAGACTGGTATACTTTAGGTCCATAAATCTTATTATAGGAAATAGTATTAAATGAATTAACTGTATCATTTCCTGTGATAAGTAAATCTCTTCCATTAGAATATAAATTATAAGTAGTTAGATAAATTAAATTACCAGCATTTCCTGTTGCTTGAATAGTATTATTAGTTATCAAACAATTACTAGCTAATGCGAGTACTATTACACTACCACCATTCATACTAACCGTATCATTTTCTCTTAATCTAGCAACATAACTGTTCTTAATAGTGATATTCGATGAAAAATATCTAAGAGATAATAACCCAATACCCATACCTAAATTCCCATTATCAGTTACGATAGTTAAATTATCAAAAACAACATTAGTTGCATTATCTGTTATAATTAATGTATTGAAAAAATTTAAATTAGTTAAATTACTATTAGATCCAGCAGAAGTAATTCTAAAATGATAACCCTCAGTTTCACCCATATATGAGCTACCTGAAGTTGAATTTAGATTTATAAAGGAATCATTAGTTGTTGAAGTTATATTCACTGATTTATCTATGATAAACATCTGATTATTTAAAGTAATATTACCCTGAAAATCAAGAATATCACCATCATTTACATTATTACTTAAAGTACCGTTTTCAGTGAAAACTTTATTATACGTGTCCTTATTAACTATATGCATAATATTTTCATCAGATTTCAATTGACTATCCGATTTATATCCTATTGAATTTATTTCATCATAATTATCTGAAATAATACATTGTGAATTAGCTAATTCATCATTTATAACTGAATCATCAGTTAATAATACATCTGATGCTGAAATAGAAGATAAATTAATGAAAAATATCATAAATACCAATAATAGAAGAACACTCTTCTTTTTACACATCAACTAGTTTTACCTCCAATAAAAATATTGTATAATAATATATATGTGAAAATAATATTAAATAAATGCCAAAAAAATATATTAACTTTTTCTAGAATATAATATATTAACTCAAAAAAAGGATGAGAAAATATGAAAAGTTCTACAATTGGATTAATATTAGTAATAATTGCCATTGCTATAATTGGACTTAGTTCAGGACATTTAATCAATCCAAATGAACCAATATTCCCCGAACCTTTTAATACAGGTGAATCAATACAACAAGACAATATAGAACATACAATAAATACAAGTGAACAACAAGAACCTATCAATAAAAATCAAACAAACAAAACTCAAAACAATATCACCAACAATGATACCAATAACAATACAAACAACAACACACCAAACAACAACACACCAAACAACAACACACCAAACAACAACACACCAAACAACAACACACCAAA
>SUTP01000035.1:3998-10283 GCA_015062815.1 Methanosphaera stadtmanae
AACAACAACACACCAAACAACAACACACCAAACAACAACACACCAAACAACAACACACCAAACAACAACACACCAAACAACAACACACCAAAAAATGATACACCAAAAAATGATAGACCAAAAAATGATACAGCCAACACAACAGAGAATGATACTGCTGAGAATAATACTACCGAAACAATTCAAACAGAGAACAACACAACAGATACCCAAACAGCAACTAATGAAAAATCACCAGTAAAGATAAAATCAGCATCATTCACAACAAATGAAAATCAAAAAGGAAATGTGAAATTAAACTTAGGAAATGAACACAGTGGAGAACAAGTGACAATTTCAGCAACATTTTATTCTAATGGTCAAGCATTAAATCCTGGAACATCTATTGAACACACTATTCCAGCAAATGGTGAAATTAATATAGATACTTCAAAAGAGTTTGAAACTAATCCTGATAGTTGCATAATCATTATAAAAACTAATGATGGAATTGAATTAAAAGAAACTTTTAATTTGAAACCTCAAAATGGTACTCAAACTATTTCTTTAAATTAATTCCACAATCTTTTTTTTTAATTTTTAAAAATAGGAATATTAATAAATTAATCTTATATACATTATGATTAAAATAAATGAGATAATACTAAGGTAGTTCTATGAATCCACAATTAGAATTGTTTATTAGTGGTCAACGACATTTTAAAGTATTCAAAAAGAATCTTGAAGAAATATTTAATGAAGAAAATATTGAAGTTATAATTTTTACTTCACTAGAGGATATGTATGAAAAAATTTGTGTTGAAATACAGATATATCCTTCTAAAAAACCAACAGATAAACAATTAAATGAAATTATTGATTTAATTGATTATATGGGTGAATATGATATAATTGACAATCATGTCAAAATAAAATTAGATATTTATTGAATTGGTGGAAAAGAGATATGATAAAAAATAAACTATAAAGTTTATTTAATCTATAGATACCATTTGAGTCATTATTTTATCTTTAGTGTCATAAATTAAGTATGTTTCAACGGTATGTTTTATTTTATCTTGGTATTCTAATATATCTTCTATATCATTAATTGATTTAATGTCATCAATACGATAATTATTAACGAAATCATATTTTTGTTTGTCATATAAGCCTATTTGAAGTTTATCTGGGTTGTTGAAGTAACATCTAAGTACGGCAAATAAAGTGTCATTTGCTTGACCTGTTTTATCATAGCATATAGTCATGTAATCTTCATTATCATCTATAAATAAACTTGATTTATATACATGATCACCTACTATTTCAAAAACAGTTTTTAATGCTTTTTCTTGTAATTTTACGACTTCTGGAGCTTTTACTATTAGATTTTCATCGACTTCTGTTTCTTCATTTTTATTTTCTTCAGATTCCTGTTTTTCAAGTTCATCTTTAATTTGATATGCAAAATGCCAGATTTTACAAAGTTTATAAACATTATCATCTGCGTGAGGATCTTTTGGGTCTATTGCATCTGGTGTTATGTCAATTCTTTCAGCATTAGAAATTATGATTTTTATACCATTTTCCTCTATGTCAATAACACTTCCTTCTTTTTCTTTGAAAGCTAGGTCAAAATTTGGAATTCCGAACACATTAGATTCTGCATAGAGATAATAATATTTTGCATCAAATTCATCAAGTTCGACATTACGTTTCATGAACATTTTTTTATTGATTTGTTTAGTGTTTTTTCCAATGAGACTTTTTTCACCATAATGTTCTACATCAACATCTGTAACATATTTTAGCCACAAGTGATCAAAGTCTTCGTTTAAGTCAATTTCTTCTATAGTTATCATAATTAAATATATCTATTAAGTTCTTTATATTCTTTTTATTAAGAATATTTTTCAATTAAAAGAAATTTAATAAATAGTAACATCATAAATAATAATAAAACTTGTTTGATTGAATTAAGAGAAGTTAATATGGATGAAAAGGATATTATATTAATTACAATTATCATTATTTCAGCAATGTTATTAGGATTACTGATTTATCATACTATAGTAAATACACCTGAAACTAACAAAAATGATGATAATGTCAATAATAGTGCAAAAATAAAAATAAATTATGTAATTTTTTACTCAGAAAATAATGAAAATCATCGTGAATATGTAACAGTTAATGTCGGTAAAGAAAATGCTAATAAAACAGTTAGTATGGTAGTTCAATTTTATAATAATAAAGAAATTATGAATCTTCCAAGATACACAGATTATAAAGTTGATTCAGAAGGAAATATTAAATATAAGGTTACTACACGTATGTCTAAGTATCCTAATAAAAGTAAAATTATTATTAATGATGGAAAAAAGGAAATAACTCATTCATTTAATTTAAAAGAAAAAAGTGGAACCCAAACATTATATGTTTAATAAATAGTTCATCATATGTGAAAAAAACAAGTTATAAATAAAATAAGGTTTGATGTATATGGATATAGAAGAAATTGTTTATCATCCTATAGGCATAGTTCATTCAGAGTTCAAAAGTCAGGAAGAGACACCTAAATCATACACTGAAAGTGGTGAAGTAAAAGCTGAAATTATAATAAATCCAGCATATCTTGTAGCTATGTCTGGAATAGAAGCTGGAAAAGAATATATGGTATTATTCCATTTTCATAAATCCCTTCCATTTAGACAAATTGTTTCTAAGAGAGGTGATGGTCCTTTAACGCCATTATTCTCAACTCATAGTCCTAATAGACCAAATCCTATAGGTGTTTCTGTAATAACAGTTACTGAAGTTTTAGGTAACATTATTAAGTTTAAAGGTGTGGATATGATGGATGGTACACCAATACTTGATATAAAAAGTGTTTGAGTTGAATTAATATTTTTATACTTTTTTTCATTGTTTTGTTCTGAACCCATTTTAAATAAAATTAAACAATTTTTTATTTTTTAATAAAAATTATTTAAAATATTTACTAAAAATATATGAATTTTAAATAATTACAATTATTAGACCAATAATAATAAAAAAAATATACTATAAATATAATATTAAAAAAAATAAAAAATAAGAGTGTTTTATAAGCAAAAATAAGCATTAATAAGAATTTTGATTACCCAAAAAATATAGGAAACATTATATTAAACCATTCATATAAGGTTTAAATAGTGATAAAAATGACAGACAGAGAAAAAGTATACCAATATATTGAAGATGCAGGACTACCATTTTTTGCAACAGTAAACGGTGATAAACCTGCATGTAGACCATTTGGATTTAGAATGTTAGTTGATGATCAAATTTACTTCTTAACAGTTAATGTGAAAGATGTAGCTAAACAATTAGAAACAAATCCTAACATTCAAGTAGTAGCAAGTAAAGAAGGAACATTTTTAAGATATTCAGGAGTAGCTACTTTCACAGATGATGAAGCATTACTTGAAAAAGCATTTGAAAAAATGCCAATACTCAAAGATATGACATCTGCTCCAGGTCTTGAAGCAAAATTATTCTACTTAGATAATGCCGTTGCAGAATTTAGAACTGCTGGTGGAGAATCCACAGAAACAATTGAATTTTAAAATTAAATTTAAGTTATGAAAACATCCACATTTTCATAACTATTATTTTCATCAACCTCTTCTTAAACTATTTTTATAGAATTTTAATGATTAAAAAGAGTAGTATTAGTTATAAATTCAGGTTCAACCTAATTAAGAAAAAAAAGAATTAAAAATGTGATAATTAATATTCTATACTGCCAGAATTTAAATTATCTTCTATGATATGAATAATATTTCTTGCAACTTCAGGAGACATTACAACTTGAGTTCTGCATTCTCTAATAATTTCAACATTACCTAACTCATCATTAGCTAATTTTTCTTCGATAAAACCAAGTCTAATCTCATTATTAGATCCTACACATATAGCCCCTGTTACAGGTTGTGTTTTTTCATCTCGTATTACAATTTTAGGTTGGTTTGATTGAATATTGTTTATATTATCCATTTAATGTTTCTCCTATTATTACTGTCTGAAAAGTATTCGCTCATTGTCATTGATGTACTGTCTTCGTGTGATGAGATTACAAATGCATTTTCATTATTTGCTATGGATATTTCATTTCTTTCTAATTTTTCTATTTCTTTATTAATATCTATTTCATAATCTATGCTATCCATGAATAACTCAAATTCTTCATCATTTAATGCATCTATTGTTTCATCATAATTTTCTAGACCTTCTTCTATTGAGATATTGGCCAATAACATTTGTGTTTTAATTAATGTTTGAACTATTTTAGAATCCATGTTAACAGTATATGTGGTTTTATCTTTTAATAGTATGTTCATTTCTTCAAGATTATTAATAAATGAATCTAAAGTTACTCTAGAGATTCCTGCCCCTAAAGCTATTTGTTTTTTTGAATATTTTCGATCAGGATTTACTAAAACATAATTAATTACTTTCACTTGTGGATATTTACCAAATATTTTCTCGTACATACAATAACTCCTTAAGTACATATTTCATACAAATACTATATAAACTTTTTTATTTGTACAAAAATTATACATATTTAAATACTAGTTACAAAATATAGTATAGTATGAAATCTAATCCGGATATTGAAAAGGACATTTTACTAACCTTATTTAAACATGGTTGTATTGGTAAACACCACACCCCCATAATTAATTTATGTAGAAATCTTAACCAATACCCTTGTAAAGAAATAAGAAAATCTATTAAGTCTTTAAGAAAAAAGAAGTTAATAAACTTATATAAAACATATCATGGATTAGATATACGAATGATTCCATCCCAACTACAAGTAATCAAAGAAATAATTGGATATGAAGATAATTTCTAGGATTCATATTCATTTAAATAATATATACTATTTTTATTAAGAAAAAGATTATCTAAGAAAAATTTAATAAAAAAAAATGAATGAGGATGAAAAATCTTTATATAGAGTTTTTATAAATTTTAATATGTTTATGGAGTATAATTATTCAATAATTTCACATATTCCTTATTACTTATTTAATAAATTATTATAATAGGATATTAATGGGAATTTATTCCAAATCACAATCAAAGCACATAGCCAATACATAATTTTAAAGAAACATTATTACAGATAGGGAGAATATTTCTTATTTAACGTAGCGATTATATCTATTTCTTTTCCTCATTACTAAATAATTAAAATAATTAATGACTTTTTTAGAGTAAAATGTGTCTTTTTTTTTTGATATTTATAGTAGTATAACTCTAATTAAATTATAGTTTAATTAATTATTTTTGTGAAGTTATTTTCATTTCATACCCCTATGTACATATTTTAAACATCTAATATTTAAATGTTTTGAATTTGTTTAAAAAATATACAAATTATAGAAATTTAGTATTGATACTGATATAAATATCATTAAGAGTATTAAACAACACACCCCTAATAACTATTTTTAATAATATAAAATAAGACTAAAATGTTCAAATATAATATTAAACGTGTAAAAACACTTAAATACTAAAAAAAAGATTTAAAAAAAAATTGGTGAATTACACCAAAAAAAGGTAAATATATATTTTTATTATTTTTGGTTTAAAATACCCCATATATTACTAATAAATATAGATTTAAATTATCCCCCATTGATTATTCATTTATCCAATCCTAATTAAGAATTTGACATTATTCATGCTAAATATAAAATATTTTCAATAAAAAATAACCTATTCAAAATTATCCACCAATAATTAAAAAGTTATTTCAAAAAACTTATTAAAAATATTCATTATGTTATTTATATACTGTTTGACCAACTTAAACAGATTTGATATTAAAGAATCAGAAACAGTTGCATTTAATGAAGAATCATTTAAATCACTAACATTATTTTCAATAGACTCATTATGATAAACTGCTCCATCAGCTTCAACAACATTATCTACAAACTGATTATTAATATCAAATTTTTTACCTATAATTTTAACACGAGCATTATTTACAATACCCTTATCTAATACATTGCTTTTTGTTTCAGTATTATTTTCAGATAAATCAACAGTAATTGGAGAAATATTTGTAATCTTATCATATAAAGTAGCATTACTAATAACAGGACCAACAATACTAGGATAATCATTAATAATATGATCAACCATAGGATCAACCTCAGAATCATCTACAGGATTATTAATTAATGTACTGTTGATTATTGTAACCATACCTTTTCCATATGAATAGATTACTCCATTATATAA
>SUTP01000035.1:10383-18489 GCA_015062815.1 Methanosphaera stadtmanae
AGCATCATAGTCTACGAATATTAGACCACCATTTTCTGCACTATTGTTATTTAATTCACAATTATTAATAGTAATATCAGCATCTGCTTCAAAGTAAATGAATATTAGACCACCATTTTCTGCACTATTGTTATTTAATTCACAATTATTAATAGTAATATTAGGAACAGCTCCATAGTCTACGAATATTAGACCACCTTTGTCTGCACCATTATTGTTTAATGTACTGTTTGTTATAGTGAGATTAGTATTATAAAGATATAATACTCCACCATATTTGTCATAACAATTTACTATTTTTATATTGTTTATTGTTACTGTGCCTGAATTAATTGTTAAAAATTGGTATTTTTGGTTTCCATCTATTGTTTTTCCATTTCCATTTATGGTTAGATTTTTTATTACTGAATTTAATTCTGTATTGTCTTGTAATGTTATATCTGAGTTAATATTTATTGTTACAGTTTCATATGTATCATTTGTTAATGTTTGTTGTAGTTCATCGAATGTGTTTACATTATATGTTTGAGATGGTTTATTTATTGTTTTTAGATCATTTGTTTTGTTACTTGTTATAGGATTATCTTCCGTTATTTGTTTTTCATTATTTTTTTCTGTAACACTGTTTGTGTTGGGTGTTATTTCTTCTACTGTATATAAAGTGTCTTTATTTTCAGTATCTGTTGATATGTCACTTGCATTTACAACACCTACCAGTAGTATTACTAGTGTTAGAAAAAATAATGTTGTTTTGATTTTCATCTTTTTTTTTCTTTCTTTATTTTTGAAAGATTACCTCATTTTTATTTTTTTTTTCGTTGAATATACAAGAATTTTAATATTTTGAGTAATATTTTGTTATTTTTTATTATGGGAATGTGTTTTATTCCCATAATTGTCACTATTGTATATTCTGTAGGGTGTTTAAAATTTTATGGGTTTTGGAGTATTTTTTTATGTAATTTTTTTTTTATTTTACATATCTTATAACTCCATATGTATATATTTTAAACATTTTGTATTTAAATGTTTTGTAATTGTTTAAAAAATGTACATATTATGGAAATTTTTTGCTTATAAAAAATAGATTTAATATTATAATCATAATACAAATAGAAAGAAAAACATATTATAAACTAATAGCTATTTCAGGAATATTAATATATGATTGAAGAATATAATACTGTAATTAAAAATCGTAAGAAGGTTTTAATACGTTATGCATCATGTTATCCTAATATATACAGGGTGGCAATGTCTTCATTGGGATATCAGATAATTTATGATTATCTTAATGCCAGAGAAGATATTTATTGTGAAAGAGTCATATATCCTCAAACAAAAAGTATTGAAACAAGAAGTGAATTAAGAGATTTTGACATTGTTGGTTTTACATTACAATTCGAACAAGACTATCTTAATATGATAGACATGTTAAAACGTAGCAATATTCCACTTCTTAGTAAAGATAGACGACCTGGTGATCCACTAGTTATTGCTGGAGGACCTTGTGCAAGTTCTAATCCATTACCTATTTCAATGTTTGTAGATTTATTCGTTGTAGGTGATGCTGAAATGATTTTGGATGATATAATTGATATTAAAATGGATACTAATGATCCTAGATCAGATATTTACGATTTTTTAGATATTCCTGGCGTATATAAACCTGGTGAAGAAGTCAAGCTTCAACAAGTAAAATCTATGAAGGATGCTTGGAGACCAATTTATCAAATTGTGACAAAAACGGATAATCCTAAATTTGTTCCTGCATTTGGTATTAATACATTTCTATTAGAGGTTTCACGTGGATGTACACGTGGTTGTAGATTCTGTATGTCTGGTTGTATGTATAGACCACGTCGTGAAGTACCATTGGATACACTGATAGATACTGCTATTAAAACAAGACAGGTAACAGGACATGATAAAGTAGCATTAATTGGGGAATCTGTTAGTGATTATAGTAAAATTGAAGATTTATGTTGGCAATTATATGAAGAAGGCTTCCAGATAGCAACACCTTCATTAAGAGTAGAATCAATATCTGATGAATTACTGGAAATATTCAAACAAAGTGGATTAAAAACTATAACTATAGCACCAGAAACTATTCAAAGTCAAAGAATGAAATTAAATAAACCTATGACAGATAGTCAAGTAATAAATACCATTGATAGAGCAATTGAACTAAAATTAAAAGTTAAAATGTATTTATTATTAGGAACACCTGGTGAAACAACAGAAGATATTATGGATTTAATTAATTTCCTAAGATCCATAACAAGCAAAAGTGTTAGATATAATACTTTGAGAACTAGTGTAAATCCACTTATTCCAAAACCACATACTCCCCTTCAATGGATGGACTTCAATTATGATGATTTGAGAGAAAAATTCAAAAAATATAGTCCCCGACTTAAATATAGAAATAAACAAGAAAATCTAAAAAAAGCCACAATGCAATATGTATTAACTAATAGTGGTGGAGAATTAAATCCTTTACTTGCAATGGATAAAAAAATTGTATTTAATGACTGGTTAAAAATAGCTAATCAAATTAACAGTATAAAATTAAAAGAAGATTATACACTTCCATGGCATGAAATAGATGTAGGAATAAAAAATTCATTCCTTAAAAAAGAATATGAAAAAGCACAAAACGGAGAAATAACACCATGGTGTGAAACAAATGGTTGTTATAACTGTGGATCATGTAAATAATAGGAGATAATAAAATGAAATATGGAGCAGAAAGAGTATCTAATATAAATTTATCACAAGTACGTAAAATGTTTGAACAGGCAAGTCCTACTGCAATAAATTTAGCTTTAGGAGAACCTGACTTTGACACACCCCCTCATATATTAAAATCTTTAAAAGAAGCTATTGACAATAAATACACACATTATTCCCAGAATAAAGGTGAACCTGAACTAAGAGAAGAACTTAGTAAAAAATTAGCTAAAGACAACAATATCAAAGTATCTAGTGATGATGTTATAGTTACTGTTGGTGCTAGTGAAGCATTATACTCAAGTATTCAAGCATTAATTAATCCTGGTGATGATGTATTAATTCAAGACCCTGCATTTCTATCTTATGCTGAATGTGTGAAAATAGCCGGAGCCAATAGTGTTCCAGTACTCACAAACAGTGAAAATAAATTTAAGATTACAATTGATGATGTTGAAAAAAGTTTAACAGATAAAACAAAAGCTATTATTATCAACAGCCCATGTAATCCGACAGGAAGTGTAATTGAAAAAGAAGATTTAAAGGCTATATCAGATTTAGCTACAGATAAAGATTTAATAATATTCTCAGATGAAGTTTATGAAAAAATTATTTATGATAAAAAACATTATAGTTTCCAAACATACACAGATAATGCTGTGACTATAAATGCTTTTTCAAAATCATATGCTATGACAGGATTACGTATAGGTTACTGTTCAAGTAATCCTGATATTATTGCTGAAATATTAAAAGTTCATCAATATAATGTTGCATGTATTGACACAGCCACTCAAAGAGCAGCAATAACAGCCTTAACCGGACCACAAGAATGTGTGACTGAAATGACCAATGAATTTAGAAAAAGAAGAGACCTTGTAGTTGAATCATTGAATAATATGGGACTTAAATGCATAAATCCTGAAGGAGCATTTTATGTATTCTTTGAAAATGAAAATCCACAGGAATTTGTTAATAAAGCAGTAAAAGAGGATGTTATTTTAGTTCCTGGTGGTGCATTTGGTACTGCTGGTAAAAATTATATACGCTTATCATATGCTCAAAGTTATGATAATTTAGCCGAAGCAATGAAAAGACTTGAAAAAATAGTATAGATAATTAATATTTATATTAATTCTCTTTGTTTTTTGAAAAATAATCATAATTTCCATTTATCTAATTTTTTAGAAATTTTTTCCAATTCATTAATCATTTTACGTGAATTTTCTTCATTTTTATTAAATAATTCTATTTCAGTTTCATATAATTTTATGAGTGGCTGACATATTTCATAAAAATCGCTGTCTTTATCTTGAGATTCATAAAACTTAAGTGATTTTTCAGACTTTTTAACACCACGTTTTAATGACTCAATATAATGTTCTTGGTTAGATATTTCATCTAATGCATCCAACTTGATATGAGCATAATTTTCATATACCTCATTAATATTACTTTTAAAATATTTTGGAATTTCATCTTCTTCTATTCCAAAATCATTTTTACTTTCATTTAAAAAAGTTGATAATTCATTATAAAAATCAGAATAACCTTTAATAGCTTTAATAATTTTTTCATTATTACTGTTTAGTTTACTGATTTGCTTATTCTCAGTAGTTATTTTTTTATTAATTTCTTTTTTAAGATTAGATAAATGTTCATTAGTTTCAACATTTGACATAATTTCACTTTAACAATTTTATTGGAAAAAATTTGTTAATAAATTATATATCATTAAATATTAAAAAAGTTTTTCAAAAGTAAAAATATTATATAAAAAGTTTAAGCGCCGAGACCGGGATTCGAACCCGGGTGGACATCTGTCCAGTGGCTTAGCAGGCCACCGCCGTACCAGGCTGGGCCATCTCGACAATTTAAAAAGAACTATATAAAATTATGTAACTTATTACATTTAAAGTTTACTATTTTTATTATTTTATAACGGCATGTAATTGGATGGACATACCTCATAGAAATAAGTGATCTAATCCCATGACTCCACCCCGCTGATCCATAAACATCAGTTGTCTAAAACAGAGCTGCTTCTTTCCAGACCTGACCCATTCAATTAATTAAAATAGTTTAATCCAACCCTCCAGTTGAACCCCTATTACCACTAATCCTACGGGGTAAGGCTTCGACATCACAAAAAAAGGCTTATAAGTATTTAATATGCCTCTCCAAAAACTTCGGTTGTTCCATATAGAGGATTTGAACTTACAAGAGACCTCTAGCCCCCCAACCTAGCCTAGCAATATATCTGTATTTTATCTTTAATAAATGTTTTTGTAATTATATTACTAGAAAATAGATTAAAATATCAATTTAAATACTATGACTATTTTAACTAAAACAAATATAATATATAATGTTAGATGATATAATGGAGAATTGTTTATATGAATAAAAAAACCATAATTATTTGCATTATCCTTATTATCACAATAAGTGCAGGTATTATTTATTATAATAATACAAGTAAGATTGATTCAGAAATTCCTTCAATAAATACTAATATTAGAAGAGGTAACACAGAATACAATCAAGCTGTTAATGCACTTAATAATAAAAATTATTCACAAGCCCAACAGAGATCTATAAATGCATTAGAAAATTATGGCAATGTTAGTGAAAAATTAAATACCACAATAGAACTAGCAAAAAATCAAAATGAAACAATATTACTAGAATACTTAATGATAACACAAACAGAAATAGATCAAAAGATAAATGCTACAAAAGAAATATTAACCGGTATCGAATTAATCAACAACAATAATTACTACTCATCAATAGAACACTTTAGAAAATCTAACACAATCATGTCAAATACAACACAATATTCAGATAAACGAAATCAAATAGAATCAAATTATCCTGAAAAATTCATAAAATAAGGATAATTAGTTTATACTTATAAAATAGAGGAGAACTATTTATGAATAATAACAAAAATACATATTCTAAAGGTAAAAAACCAATAGTGTATGTATTAAACCCTTCATGTCGAATAGAAGACTTAGAAATAGGTAGTGACTATGAAGGAGTTATTACCAGAGTTGAAAAATATGGATTCTTTGTAAGTCTAAGTAAAAGTGTATATGGACTTTTAAGAACACGTAATCCTAAAGAAAAAGTAGGTAATCACGTGGTAGTTAAAATCGCTGAAATTAAACCTCATAAAGGAAAAATGGATGTGGATTTAACCTATTCTAAAACTAAATATGGTAATGACTATGATACAATAAAAGTTAAAAGAAATGTGAAAAGAACCCGAATAGGCGATTTATCAGCAGACAACATGGGACGTAATGTCGCAATACAAGGTGAAATCATACAAATTCAACAAACAAGTGGTCCTACAATATTCACATTAAGAGATGAAACAGGACTAACATGGGCAGCAGCGTTCAATGAACCCGGTGTTAGAATGTATCCTGAATTAGAAGTTGATGACCTTGTTGAAATATTAGGTGAAATTTCTTTACATGGTGGAAAAATTCAAATAGAATCTGAATTAATTGAAAAACTTGATGAAGAAGATGAAGAAAAACTTAAAGAAGCCATTGATAAAGCTGTTGATGAAAAAGCTCAACCAGATGACACATCAGTAACTATTGAAGAAAGTGAAATACTTCAAAAACTAAGACCTAAATTAGCTTTAGCTGCAAAAACTATCAGAAAAGCAATATTTGATGGTAGATCCATACTTGTACGTCATCATTATGATGCTGATGGTATTTGTGCAGGAGTAGCAGTAGAACAAGCTGTTTTACCATTACTTAGAGAAGAAAGTAATGATGCTGATGCTGAATGGCACTTCTTTAAACGTTCCCCAAGTAAAGCTCCATTCTATGAACTTGAAGATGTAGTAAAAGATTTATCTTTTGCACTAGAAGACATGGAACGTCATGGACAAAAACTACCATTACTAGTTTTACTTGATAATGGTTCAACCGAGGAAGACGTTGCAGCTCTTAGACATTCAAGAGTATATGGAATTGAAGCAGTAGTTGTTGATCACCATTATCCTGGTGAAGTAGAAGATGGAAAATCAATAGTGGATAACTATGTTGATGTGCATGTAAACCCATACCTTGTTGGTGGAGATTCACAATTAACAGCAGGAGCATTAGCTGTAGAATTAGCTGGAATGATTAATCCCGATATACGTGATACAATTAGACATTTCCCTGCAATTGCAGCTGTTGGAGATCACGCAGAGTGTCCTGAAGTAGACAGATATTTAGAAATTGCTGCTGAAGAAGGATATTCAAGAGAAGATTTAGAAACCGTTGCAACCTGTATAGACTTTGAATCATACTTCCTACGATTCATGAATGGTAGAGGTGTGATTAACACAATATTAGGACTTGATGACAAAAAACGTCAAGAAGAATTATTAGACGTATTAATAACAGAATCTGATAAAAGAGTTGAAACACAACTTAAAGCAGCATTACCTAATGTTGAAACAGAATACTTTGACAATGGTATACAATTTAATAGTCTTGATGTTGAAAAATTTGCACATAAATTCACATATCCAGCACCCGGTAAAACAACAGGTTACGTTCATGATAAATTAGTCCAAGAAAAAGGTGAAGACAAACCAATAATGACTTTAGCTAATGGACCCGATTTTGCAGTTTTAAGAGCTACTGAAGTTATTAAAAATGAGTACAATTTCAATTTAAATGATATAATTACCAAAATTGTCGAAGAAATTCCATCAGCTGGAGCAGATGGTGGAGGTCATGAAGTAGCAGGATCTCTAAAATTTGTCGAAGGAAGACAAGAAGAAGTATTAAATTTCTTCATTAACGAAGTTAAAAAACTTTCCCGCGACTAAAAATAAATTTCCATTTTTAAAAAGTGGAAAAATATAACATCCCTTTTTTTATTACTATTTTTATTATTGAAACATTTTTAAACATCACTTACACAACAAGTACTATTAGCACCCACTCCCGTAGTATTCTACCAAATTATCCTATCACATGAGAATTATAAGCCGACCTGACTTGGGATTCCCAAGTTCATCTTCCATCAGAGACGACAAACTAATATATTATTCCATTACACCGACAAATCATTAAACGATTTATGAATAAATGAAAGTGAATTACCCCTGGATTTGTAGTATGACAGATAATCAGAACTCATATTCATATTGCTTGACATGAAGACATTTATAGAATTTCATTTATTGTTAATAATATTGATCTTTCTTTAGCCCTTAAATTTTTGAAAACTAGAAATTTAATTAGATATATAAAGATACTGTACTAACCAGAGTACTTGACAAAATTATTTTTTGATAGAAAAAAAGTATTACTAAATATTAATAGTTAATACTCTTTTTCATCA
>SUTP01000109.1 GCA_015062815.1 Methanosphaera stadtmanae
CAAAAATAAAAATAAAATAATAATTTAAAATAAAAATAAACTAAAAAATTAATAATATATTAAGTTGACAGCATTGAAAAAAAAGTAAAAAAAGGTTAGTAACTAAGGACTATAAATTATTCCGCTTCCACCACTACCAAAATAGAAACCATATCTGCTACGACTATTGTAACGATTATTTGCTTGATATGAATCATATAAGTCTTCAGCAGCATATTCTTCTTGTTGTGCAAGGTAATCTGCACGTTGTGCATAGTAATCATCAAAGTATTCTTTTTGTTCTGCAGTTAAATCATTTTTATCTAAGTCAAGAATAGGTATTTTTGTACCATTTTTATATTTCATTTGAAGTAAAACGTATCTACCATCACTTCTTTCTACACTGTGTGTAATTATGATAGGCTCACTGAATATAAATGACTTTTTGGTAGCATATGCAATACTACGTACACGTTCAACGGGTACAATAAGTGTTGTATTATCTAATGTATTATTAACATGAGCATATTTAAGTCCACTATCACCTTCATAATTTGTTGTGTTGTGATCATTATATTCAAAAATAAAAGTATCTGGCATAAATTCGTGTTCAATCTCCCATTCCTCGACACTACTAACACAAGGACTAAGTAGTAATATTACTATTAATAATAATGTTATTTTAAATTTCATTCTCTTAACTCCTTATTATAATTTAGTCTTCTATTTAAGCTATAAATAATTTATGATGAGATAAAATTAAAATTAAACATTATAATTCCTGCAGCAAAATTGATATAACTAGAACAAGTATTAATAAGGGAATGATAAGAATAAGTATAATTAATTGATTTAAAATCGATTTAACAGTAATAAACATTAATAAACAATTACAAATTTAATATTAATCATTAAAAATATTTTAAGGGGAGTAAAATGAATTTAGAAGAGGTAAGTAATTTATACACATCACAACAGACAACTAAAAAACTATCCGCCAGAGAATATAAGGATAAATATGTTAATATTGATGTAACTATGAAAGCATGTAAGGAATGTCCTATTTACTCACAAAACTGGTCATGTCCAGAATTTAACTTTAATCCATTAAAAATCTGGGAAGAATATGATAATATTGAACTTATTTTTACCAAGATAAATTTCACACAAGAAGCAATAAATACAAAATATAACATGGAAGAAATGGGAAATATAATAGAAAATACATTATTTCTAGAAAGAAACAGATTAATACCTCAACTAGAGGAAAAAGAAATATTGTTAAATGGAAGATATTTGTCAGCAGGCTCTTGTACATACTGTAAAAAATGCGCAAGAATAGATAATAAACCCTGTAAATACCCAAATAAATGTCGTAATAGCATAGAATCAATTGGAGGATTAGTAAGTGATACAATAGAGGGTGAGTTCAATGAAACATTAAAATGGATTGATGTTGAAAAGGGTCAATTGCCTGAAAACTTATCATTATTAATGGCAATATTATATTAATTATATTTGATGATAGTAGTGTAATGACTGTTACTTCATTCCAAAAGCTTAATATTAAATTCTAATATACTATATATAAGGAGGTTCAATATGGAGTTAACGAATGATAGAAATTCAGCTATATTGATGATAATAATTGGAATAATTGCATTAGCATTTCCAACAGTTCCTGTATCAACAATGGGAATATTAATGGCAATAATAGTATTTATTATTGCATTAGTATTACTTATAAAAGGAGCACTCGGATATTCTAACAGTAAGATTCTGGGAATAGCAGCTATTATTCTAGCAATACTGTGTTTAGTATTCTGTTATGAGCTTGTATTTAATTCACAGTTAGTATCTAATTTGATAAGTATCATAATTTATATATTCGGATTATTAATCATATTATCTGGATTAATTGCTTTGATAACTAATAAATTTGCTATTTTTAGCGCAGTTGGTTTATCAATTATGATCTTTGGAATTATCACTATATTGGTCGGAGTCTTCTTAAAAGATCCTCAAATACTTGGTGGTGTAATAGGTATTTGGCTAATTATATCAGGATTATTATCATTATTTACTGATCATCATAAGAATTATATTGAGATATAATTTTTATTTCCATTTTTTTTGTTGAGAAAAACTATTTTTTTTTATTCATTTGAAAATTATTGGGGATTATAACATAATTTATTACACAAAAAATGAGTTTTGTTGAAATTCAGTTAATAAGAATCATAAAATTTTTGTTTCTTACTAAAATTACTAATTTTAATAAAAAAAGTAGTTTTCCATAAAAGTCTATTTTTGACTTTTTTGTAGAAAACCTTATTTTAAAGGGAATTGCATCATCTTTTTAAAGAGAATTTCCCATAAACGATTATCAAATAAAAAGATTATGTTGATAAAAATTCTTTCATAACAGGATTATTTAATTCTTTATCCACTTCTTTTAATAATTCATGAATTTCTAAATGTTGTGGACAATATTTTTCACATTGCATACACTCAACACAATTGTTAGCAGCACCATATTCATCACTTTCAGCTAATACAAGATAAGCAACAGCTGCATTTACTTCATCACCCTGTTGTGTTTTATTAATATGGTATGTATTGTATAAAGAGAAGTATTTTGATATAGGAATATTTACAGGACAATGTTCAATACAATAATTACATTCAGTACATTTAATTGGTGTTAAGTCATTTACAATATCCTTAACTTTATCAATTAATTCATATTCTTCATTATTAAGTGCTTTTATATCTTTAAATATATTTATACTACTTTTCATTTGTTCTAAACTACTTACTCCATTTAATATCATGAATACATTATCTAAATCATTACAGAATCTAAGTGCCCAGGATACATTTTCACTATTTTCATCATATTCTTTGAATATTTTTTCAGCTTCTTCTGGTAAGTTAGCTAATGCTCCACCTTTCACTGGTTCCATTACAATAACAGGCTTATTATATTTTGTAGCGATTTCATAACATTTTTGTGATTCAATAGCACTACTTGTCCAATCTAAATAGTTTATCTGAAGTTGTACAAAATCACAGTCCGGAAATGCTTCTAATGCTTCAATTAATGCATCTGGTTTATCATGAAAAGAAAATCCTATATTTTTAATTTTTCCTTCTGCTTTTTTCTGTCTTACAAATTCAAATGAATCAAAATCATATACTGCATGGTGTGTCATTTCATTAATATTATGAATTAAATAATAATCAAAATAGTCTACACCACATTTTTCTAATTGTTCATTGAAAAATTTCTCCATATCTTCTTCTTTTTCAACAGAAAATACTGGTAGTTTTGTTGTAATTATTATATCTTCACGAGGATATCTATCCACCACAGCTTCTTTTAATGCTGTTTCACTTGCACCCATATGGTAAGGATAAGCAGTGTCAAAGTATTTACCACCATTTTCTATATAAATATCCACCATTTCCTTTAATTGTTCCATGTCAATTTTAGTCTCATCATTTTTATCTAATAATGGTAGACGCATCATTCCAAATCCAAATTTATTCATATTATATCACCTACAATAAAAAGTTAACTAATGAGTAAAGAAAGTATGACTTAAATTATTATCCATAAAATGGTATTTTTAAAATTTTAAAAAATAGAATCTTCAAAACTTATTTAAAATTTCCTCATAGTTTATACTATTATTTATGACTATAAAAAATAATATAGTTAACTTTATGTTAATTAGAGTGTTTAAATAAATACTGTTTTTGCAGAATTTTTAGGAGCAATGCAGAATTGTCTTTAATTTTTTTCACCTTAAATGAAGATTTTAAGTGTTGTTAACATGTATTTATTTGAATGTCCTACAATTAGCTCATCGAGTTGATAATGAACAAAAAATATACTATTAATGTTCAGAAGAGTTACAATAATGCATTGAATGGTGTCAATTAATTGGATAATATCATATTATACAAAATGATTAAAAAAGAAAACAAGAGCAACATTTTAATAGTTTTTCCTTATATTAGTAATCTTTTTATTTAATATAAACTATATATAAAATCATGATTGAAACAGTTTTTTATTTTCCATGGGAAGTTAATCTGATATTATTCATACAAAGTACTTTCCCCGGATTTGTATTTAAATTTTTTGAAATTATAGCAGAAGTCATTTCTAAAAATGTCCTAGCGTTGATATTCATTTCAATCTATTTGGCATACAACAAGGATTGGGGTAGATTCACATTGCTTTCATTGGGTGTTGCTGGTGTGTGCTGTGAATTTGTCAAGGCGACTGTTCTACGTTTAAGACCATATGCTGCTGCGGATAAGGTAAAATGTATTTATGCTAATGTACCTACCAGAGATCCTATGAACTTTAAAATTCAGGGTTATTCGTTCCCAAGTGGGCATACAATGATGGCAACTAACTTGTTTTTGGCCATTCCAGTATATGTTAAGAATATTTTGTATGTTTCTATTGGATTGGTTGGAGTTTTGATTGTTGCCCTTTCAAGGGTTGGATTAGGCGTTCACTTTCCGACAGATACCATTGCCGGCTTTATTATTGCTTTAGCAATAATCTTAATATTATCTCGTATTTATGACAGAATTGAAAACAGAATATATCTCTATTTGGGTATTATTGTACTATCTTTAGTTGGAATAGTATTTTGTCCTGCAATAAGCTATATTAAATATGTATCTTTGGCTTTGGGAATTACCTTTGGGTTTCTTGTTGAGGAAAAATATATTAATTTCGAAAACCCTAAAAGCAGACGGGATGCAATAGTCAGACTTGTGGGAGCATTCATATTGTTTGCATTGCTTTTTGTCTTAATTCCGAAATTTGTAGGTAACAGTCACTTATTTACATGTATCAAATATTCTCTATTCACATTTATAATGCTTGCTATATATCCTTTAACCTTTAAAAAGATTGATAAAGATGGATGATTAAATCCATTTAATCAACTTTACTACTTTTTTTTTGATATTGTATTATGTATTAGTATTTCTATTGGAATTTTTTGTTATCTGAAGGCATAACAGGCTCTTTAAAGTTAGCATACTTTTTTTGTGGATCACATAAAATTATATA
>SUTP01000036.1:0-5704 GCA_015062815.1 Methanosphaera stadtmanae
ACTTCCAGCATTATTATTTCTAAGAATACTATCTGTTATTACTACAGCACTATTATTATGTAAATATACTGCTCCACCATGACTTGTTGTATTTCCGTTTATAAATATTAGATTTTTTAATGTAATAGTATATCCTGAACTGATATATAATATTCTGTGGTTGTTTTGTCCGTCGAGTGTTATACTTTTTCCTTCTTCTCCAATAATTGAAAAGGTAGTTGCATTTGGTACTGTGTTGTTATTGATTGTTATTCCGGTTGTGTATGTGTCTGTGTTATTTTTTCCTAGTGTTACTAATTGTATTTCTCCACCATTTTGTATGTTTTTGAGTGCGTTTGTTAGTGTTGTTGGATTGTTAATATCGGAACCATCACTTGTAGTGCTTCCGTTACTGTTTACATATATTTTTTGTGTGTTGTCTGCTTTTAGATTTTTTTTATCTTTTTGTGCTGTTGTGTCTTTTTCAATAGAATTCGAGGTACTTTCCCTTATTGGAGTACTTTCTTCTATTGTTACTGGAGCAGTAGTAGCTTCTATTTGTGTATCATTTGATACTGTGTCTGCTGCTGTTGTCGCCCCAAGACTTGCAAAAAGAATTGTTATTGCTAAAAGCAAAAATATCTTTTTGTAGTTTATTTTGAAACCTCCATTTAAAATAGTAAAATTATCTTAAAAAAGATAATAATTATCCCAAAAAAAGATTTAATCCTTTAAAGAAAGAATAAGACCTTAAACGATTATTTCCATATTTTTTTAGAATACTCTGTTAACTATTCACCTCATCTTAAATTTTATATCTAATAATTATAATTAAACAAAAAGTTAGTATATAATCATACTATTTATACATTGTTTATAGATATTGAACTAAACATACACACCCTAAGTATTACCTTAAGGCAAATATAATAATTCCATTAAAAGAAGGAATAGTTATAACTATGTTATTTAATGAAACTATAAACTATAAAACAAAAAATTAAATAAAAATCTATTACAAGTGTTTAAATCCAATTATAAGATATAAAACACGTGAAAAAATAAAAAAAATAAAAATAGTTAAAATCTTAAAATCATATACAACAAACTTTTAAAAACTGTCATTAAGTTTAGTATTTGAATTAAAACTCATGTAAAAGAACTTAATAAAGATAATATTCTATAAAATGAAGGTAAATAATATAAGAAAGGTTTATTTTAAGTTATTTGATATCATAAAATATAAATACTATTTCATTAAAGGAATTATAAGTTATTTACACTTCTTTGTGAAAATTTGATTATTTTTTTGTATTTTTTATTATTATATATTGTTCAGTGAATCCTTGGTTTTTTTCATTTTTTTATGTTTTCCATTTAACTGTTCTGGTTTTTACTATATAATTGTTGGTTAGTGCTGGATCATAGTATAATGTTGTTTGTGTTTTGTTAAATGATTCTGTGATTGTTTTTCTTATGTAATAGTTTATTCTTGAGCCTATGATGTATTTTTCATTATTGTTTAATGTGTCTGATGAATATGCTGTTACTTCTAGTTCTATTGTTTTAGTGTTTGTTTCATACATTTCTATTTCGGTTATTTTTATTTTTGTTGGGGTTAATAGTCGTGGATTGTTATTCATATAGTTGTTAAATGTATCATTGTAGTATATTGCATATCCATTTTTGTCTACTCCGATTTGGGCTCCTATTTGGGCTTGTGTCATTATTTGATTTTTTTCGGATTGGTTTATGAACATGCTTGTTGATGTGATTATTATTATGAGTATGATGCCCAGCAATAATATATATTCTACTGTTAGTTGTCCTCTATTATTCATAATATTTTACTTGTTTCTTTAAAATAATATAAGATTATTTTAATTTGTTTGATGTATTTCTATTCTATTGTCTTTATTGACAAATTTATATTCATGTCCTGGTTTTAAATACATATTTTTGTTATTTGTATTTTTGTAGTAGACATTTGTTGGTATGAACTTGTTATATGTTAATTGATAGTGTGAATTTACATAAACTCCTGTTGAATTTATTTGTACTACATATGTTTCTTTATTAATAGTCTCAGGCAGTTGATAAGTTTGTGAAAACCCTTCTGAGTGAAGGTTAACATTGTTTATTATGTGTGAAATATCGTTAGTTATCATTTTAGCCTCTTTTCTATTTTGTGTTTCTTGTATGGCATTGAATTCATTTTCTGAGATGGATATTAACATGGAAAATAGTATTAATAAAAACATTATTAATATTAGAAATTCCAGATTTATAGTGCCCTTTTTATTCATATTAATTATTATATAAATTTTATAATATAAAGTTTTTAATAATAACTATTAAATAGTAGAAAATATATAAAAAAAAATATAAAATTTATACATTGTATAAGGAGCGTTAATGAAAATATTATGAAAGTTAAAAATCAGGAAATTTTAGTAAAATTCAATGAAGTAAACACACCCTACGAATTAGATGAAATACTATACCAATTTCATAAAAATATAAATCAATTAAATAACTCGTATTATCTAAAAGAATCTGAAGATCCCCTAATATACTTTATTGAATATTCAAATCCAGAAGAACTTATAAATAAATTAAAAAATAACCATGAAATCACTACAGTTGTTCCTGTAACTTGTGTATTGAGTAATTTAAATTATATAATTGCAACAATAACTAGAAAAATAAGACATAAAATAAGACATGAAGACACATTAAATGTCACATGTTATATGGAAAAATATGATAACAATAGAACTATCAAATTAAAACATGAAATTATAAGAAAATTAGATGAAAGTTTGGGTCTGCCTTTAGATACAGTAGATCCTATGTGGAATATAAACATTTTTGTAATCGGTGAAATAACTGCAATTAATATAAAACGTTCGAAAAAGAATAGAAATAAATTCAGTGATTATTGTTAAAAATTAGTAAATCTGATAGGAATTTCCTATCTTTTTTTTCTTCTATAAACCTAAAATATCATTAAGCTGTTTTTGTAGAGAAATAATTTGATCCTTACTAGGCATTGTCTTGTCAATATCAAGAATTGCCAATATTATTGAATCATCTAATGAAGTAAAACCCATTTGTTGAACATATGAATTTAACTTATTTCTAAGATTTTCATCAGATATTTCTTCAGGATTTACTCCTAAATATAACGGAAGTTTGCTTGAAGAAGGGAATAAATAATTAAATCTGGCTTTTTCACGTTTTTCCTGTCGCCTGTTAACAATAGCATCATAATCATCATTTAAATCAGGGTCAATATACGGAATTCCCACATCACTCAATGCAATCATTTTTACATCACTAAATGACAATGGTTTTTCAATCATGTTAACATCCTTAGAAGCTACAGTTCCACCACTGCGATGGAATTCAGGACCTTCACCAATATTCAAACCTGCATGAACAAAAGCAGATCTTACAGCAGAAGCTGCACTATAAGTTAAAATTAAGCCATTGTTTTCTAAATGATTAGATATTTGTTTGAAAAAATCTACAGAATATAGTTCTGGAGATTTATCAGGACTGAATGGATCAAGAAATACTGCATCATATGTCATATCATTTGAAAGATTTTTAATGAAATCTCTAGCATCAACAACGTGAATATTTATATGTAAGTTAGAAGGTATCTTGCTTAAAACTTTATTATATTGTAAATATCCTTTTTCGATTAAATATGCTTCAACATATTTTTTAATATAAGTATGAGCTTCATTAAGATCAGGTATAAATAATGTTGTCGCTAAGGTTTCAATAGATGATTCTACCATGTCAATTTCTAATTCTATAGATTCATCCTTTAATAAATCAACTATTGCAGAAGCATTATATCCAATCCCGCTACAAATATCAAGAACACGTATATCAAATTTAGATTTAGACTTTTCTTTTAATTTTGATGGATTAGCAAATTTTTCATAAGATTCTGAAAATGCCCCATATTTACTATGTAAAGATTCTTCTTCATTATTTCTTTCTTCTGAAAATAATGTGAATGACCCATCATCTGTCCTAATCAACATTCCTGCGATTTCTTCCTTAAATAATTCCCTTGCATCTTTGTGACCTGCTAATTCTAAATCAAATACTTGACGAATCATCTGTTTAATTTGATTTTTCATTTCAAGTCTTGAATTATCTTCATCCTCATACTCCATGAGCTCACCATTTTTTAAAAATGTTTTACATATAAATAATCAATATGTTTATATTTATTTTTCTAAGGTAATAAAAATATTGAAAATTATATTTAATATTTATAAAAAACAAATATGGTAGTAATATATATTAAAATGTGAAATTGACAAGTTAAGGAGGAAAAAAAATGGATAAAAAAATAATGATAATCGGCGTAATAATTGCTGTTCTTCTAATAATGGGAATACCAGCCTATGAATCATACCAAAATGAAATGTTATCAGAAAACTTCAATAAAACTATACAAAACGCAAGCTATATTGAATCAGAAGTCATTAATGCAACTGAAAAATTTAACCATCAAAATACTACAGATGTTGATGAATTAATCAGCACAATCAATAACGATATGGCACCAAAATACTCAGAAGAATTATATAAATTAAATGAAACTGCACAATTTACACACAATGATACAGAACATAATTATATTGATTTACAAATAAAAAGAATTACATTAGAATCAGAAAATTTAAATGCAACCGTCACAACACTTAATGCAATATCCCAATTTGTACGTGGTGAAAAAGGTTCTGCTGATGCACAACAAGCAATTGATAATGCTAATACATTAATGTCTAAAAATAATGAAGAATTAAATAAAGTATACTCCGATATTAAATCATTACTATCAAATAACCCCGATTTAGATAAAAAATTACATGATTTAAAACTTGAAAAATCATATTATGGAGAAAGCAACATACAAGCAAACACACAAAATTTAACTAATACTACTGAAAATACCACACAATAACCTCCTTTACTACTTTTATTTTTTTTTCAAAAATTAATCTACGAAAAATCTAATAATAACAAAAATTAAATATATAAAATAATATAAGGAATAGACTAAAAATTTAATTTTTAAATGATAATATTTTAAGGATGTTTATAAAATGATAAAACCATTCAATATGTATGTGAGAACAGTTATAACTAGTGAACACGACAAAATATTACTTCTTAAACAAAATCGTATGGATAAAAAGCCTGTATGGGATCTTCCACGTACCCCTCTGACAGAAGAGGAAAGTTTTGATGAATCAGTTACAAACAATATTCAAAAAGAAATAGGATATTATGTATATCCTGGTAAAATTATTGGTGTTAGTGACTATAATGATAGAAACCTTAGTGAAATACACGTACTAATGGAAGGTTTCATATTAAATGGAGAATTAATACTTTCTAAAAACTATGAGGATTATGGATGGGTATCCTTGAAAAGACTTTCTGATTATCCTCTAGCCCCATGGCTTGATGAGTATATACATAATACAGAAGCACCATTTAAAGATGTATTAATTGAAATAGAAAGTATGCAGGAAAGAAATAAACAGAAAACAGAGTTATATGAAGAAAATATTATAAGCAGACCTAAAGTAAGTAGAAATATCTTTAAATCACACGAAGATAACGATACATCAACTGTTCAAACAGAAGATAAGAGTGAATCAAAATCTTCAGTAAAAAGTTCTTTTAAAAT
>SUTP01000036.1:5804-18255 GCA_015062815.1 Methanosphaera stadtmanae
AGAAAGAGAAAATGAAATTGAAATAGAAAATGAAATAATTATTGATTCTGCAGATGAAATAATAATAGACCATGATGATGACAATATCACTTCTCTAGAAGAAGAAATAAAAGAAGAAAAAATTATTGAGACTGAACCATCAGTCAAAGTAATACATGAAAATGAAAGACCACGTGTAAGAAAAATTAAGGAATCAAAAGAAAAAATGAGCTTTTATTCTAATTCAAATGATTGGAAAAATAAAATTAATGAAATGAATAGAACTAAAGCCAATGATGAAAATAAAGTCATTCCACGTCCTAAAGGTAGAAAAAAATAGATTACCTTTAAACATCCTTTTTTTTAATTAAAAAAAATAATATTAAATTATATTAAGTTTATTCAATACTATTTTTATAATCTCAATACCTACTGCACCTATACTATAAAAGTATAAAAGAGCACCTATTGTTGCTAAATATCCTAAAATCATCACATAGGTATCTTCTTCCAGATTACTTATTGATAATATTAATATAGCTAAAGCCGGTATAAAATCTGTCAAAGGCACTGGAAGAGGTAATAATAACAAACCAGCTAATATAATTATTATAATTAAATTAAATTTACTTAATAATTTATTTGAAGTTAATTTACCCCTGGGTTTAACTATTCGTTCTAAATAGCCTAAAAACTTTTCTAATATACCAAAAAATGAATTTAAAGTTTCTTTTGAAACTTCAATACTTGCTATTTTTTTGGGTAAATATAAATTACGGTCAAATATTGTAGCAATGGATATTAATATAATTAAAAATCCAAACGGTGTACTACTTCCCGGAAATGATACTGGAAATAGAAATGGAGCTATCAAAATAATAATTAGTATATAACTTCCTTCAGAACTCAATAAAGTAACTATATCCGATAAAGTAATGGAATTTTTTTCTTTTAAAGATTCATTGATTTTTTGCAATCGAATAGAAGTTTTTAAATTAGAATTTATTTCTGAAGTATCTCCCATTTTTTCACCATAAAAAAAATTAAAAAGTTATATTGGGTATATTTGTTATTAACAATATTATGTTTTTTGTAATATTTTATTGATATCAATATCATTTATTGATGGAATTGCTTCAGTAGCCCCAGATTTAGTTGTAGATTGTGCTGCAATATAACTACCTATTATTCCAGATTCATCAAGTTTATAACCCTTGATTAAACCATATAAAAATCCTGCATTATATGCATCACCTGCACCAGTAGTATCTACGGTATCTACTTTGAAAATTCCAATATTATATTTTTCATCACCTTTTTTGATAATAGAACCTTCTTTAGAACGTTTAATGACCAATATTTCTACTTTATCCTCAATTTCACTTATTGCATCATCTAAATTATCTTTTTGAGTAGTGATTAATAATTCCTGTTCATTAATTAGAAGAATATCAGTAAAGGAAATTAATTTATCCATAAATTCTTTACCTCTATTAACATATAACATGCCCGGATCAAAGGATATCTTTATTTTACCTGATAATTCTTCAAGTAATTCCATTTGTGTTTGTATTGATGGATCTTCAGGATTAAGTCCAACAAAAGAGGTTAAATGTAAAATTTTAGTATTATTGATGAAATCACGATTAATTTCTTTATTTAAAATTTTATCGTTTACTTTAGGTGTGACATATAATTTACGATCTCCGGTACTATCTACAAAACCTATTACTTCACCTGTTTCCCCTTCGGATATGATGATATTATCTATATTTACATTATTAGATTTGAGATAATCAATCATCATTTGACCATTGGAATCTGTACCTACTTTTCCTATACATGCAGTATTTAATCCAAGTTTAGCCATTCCAATTATTGTATTAGCTGCTGAACCACCACAAGCTTTTGTTTCTCTATTAACAAATGTTTCTCCATCACATGGGGCGAATTCATTTACTAAACATAGTCTATCTACGTTTAATGCACCCCATCCAATTATATCAAACATTATATGGTCCCCGATTATTTTTCATTTACAATATCTTTTAAATGATATTGATATTTACCAAGTTTTCCACCATAATTTCCAGCAGATATTTTAATAACTCCTTCTACACCCTTCATGGCTTCAATACCTGCTTTTAATGATTTTATTGCACTTTCTTCATCTAATGCATCAATAACTATTTCTGGAATATAATTTACACCATCTTCCACTTTAGATTCATCACCTAAGCTTTCCTTAAGTGAAGGACAATATGGGTGATTCGTTGTAGGTCCTATTTCAGGATAATTGGTTTCAACTTTAGAACCTGCGGAACAAATATCAAAAGGTGTGCAAATGCCATCCACATCTGCTAAAGCATCTAATGCTTTATAACCTGCTTCAAGTACTGCTTCTTTTGTACTACAATAATACCAGAAGTTTACTCCCATAATTCCTTCCATACAACCTAATTTTTGTTCAATATAAAAATCAGGGACACAAATAGGTACATGTATCATAGTTCTTCCGTAAAGTTCTTCAGTCCATTCATAACCATCACCACAATGTCCTACATGCTCTGTTGTATCAATATAATCAAATGGATTAATTGATGCATCAAATATTTTTACAAATGGTTTTACAAGAATATCCTGTCTTATTCTAAAGGATAATTCTTTATCAAATTTATCCAAATCTTTTGTATTATACCAGAATTGTATAATGACACCAGGTCTTCCATCAGGTGTTTGATTGCTATCTAAAAATTTTTCAACACCAGATTCTGTTCTACCAATTACAGTTCCAGGAGTTGCTGATGCATCATTAGCAATTTTATTAATAGTTATTTGATCTTCTGCAGTTACAATCATTCGGATACATGTTCCTGTAAATGCTTCACAGTAAGTGTCCTCTATTTCAAAATCCATAATATCACCTATCCCAAATTACTTATATTTATTCCCCGTACTTTGTTACGTACTATTTTAGATGTGTTTATTAATTCTTTTTTATTATTATCATTTACTATATCTATTGAAGGTTTATTGAGTAATAAATCTTGTATTAATCCTTTATTATTTGAAGAAGATAAAATTGATTCCAAAGGATCTTCATGATAATTATGAATAAAATCATATACTCCTTCTTTTGATTTATTATTAAATATTTCTGCTAAAACTCCTAATATTAGATTATTTTCAGAAGCTATACTTATTTCTGCAGAATCTATTGAAAATTCATTCCCATTAAATGATATGCTTAATCCATCATTATCTTTTGTATATTCTAATGCTTCCTTATCAGTTATACTATCTCCAGAATACATTAAATTATAAGGTTCATAATTATTCTTATTTATTATATCCAGTATGGCATTTCGTTTACCTATACCTCCCACAGGATTTATAGAATTCATTAAGTTACTGACATCCATATTACTTATTGTATTTTTAAATATATGATCTATATTTTCAAAACTAGAATCAAATAAAATATTATCATATATTTCAAATAATTTATCCTGTTCATCATAAGCTAAATTATAATTATTTAAATCCAGTTGTGTTGAATAAGTATTTTCAAATATAAAACCTGTATAATTACATAGTGCTTTAATATATTGAACATAACTAGTGCTGACTATGTAAAAAGGCATCATATCCTGTACATACTTAATCATATCCAAAGCACCATTTAATAAAAATATATTATCTTCGGAATAATCTATAATATCTTCATTAGTTAAATCATGAGCTTTTAAAAAAGGTACAATGAATTTTAATGTTGTTCCTGCCAGGTAATCTTCATTCTGTTGTGCAAGTATATCATCATAATTACTTAAAATACTAAAAAAATTAGCACCATCATTAATGAAATAATCACAAATTTCATAAGCATTATCATTGATAGACAATGGTCCCTCACAATCAGTTACATAAAACTTTTTACTCATAGTAAAACCCCTATAATAAAAAATTATATTATATAATTATGTATATGAAAACAATCATATAATATTATAATAATTAATATAAGATTGATGAATTATGTCCACAATAAATAAAATCATCAAAGG
Source organism: Methanosphaera stadtmanae (assembly GCA_015062815.1). Taxonomy (GTDB): domain Archaea; phylum Methanobacteriota; class Methanobacteria; order Methanobacteriales; family Methanobacteriaceae; genus Methanosphaera; species Methanosphaera stadtmanae_B. Next base: position 9,848 of record SUTP01000036.1, read on the forward strand.
TATTTTAATAACTATCCTGATAATTGCTATCATATCAGTTATTTATTTGGTAGTAATTCATAATCCCGGAGAAGGTTTTACTGAATTTTATATTTTAGATGCCAATAGAAATACAACTGACTATCCAGTTAATGTATCTAGATATTCCATACAGAAAATTAATATTGGGATTAAAAATCAAGAAAATATGGAAGAAAATTATACTGTTAAAATAAAAAAAGAAAAAGAATTAATTTATCAATATAATTTAACTTTAAAAGATAACCAAAATATAATAATACCCTACTATATGGATTGTACAAATATATTGGGAGATGACCAACAATTAGTACTTGAATTATATAAAGGAAATATTTCTTTACCTTATAGAACACTCAATCTACGATTTAATGTAACAAATACCTAAAAATTAATACTAAGACTAACATAAAAAATAAACAGAACAATGAAATCATAAAATTCGGAGGAGCATAATGGAAAATAAGAAATGTATAGTCACTGGAGGAGCTGGATTTATAGGATCACATATCGTCGAAACATTAATAGAACAAGGCGCTTCTAAAGTAACTATAATCGATAACATGTCAACAGGTAAAGTTGAAAATTTAAAAAATATGAACCATGATAATATCGAATTGATATGTGCAGACATTACAACAATGGATTTAGATAAAGCATTTGAAGGACATGATTATGTTTTTCATGAAGCAGGATTTGTAAGTGTACCAGAAAGTATTCGAAAACCAGAATTCTGCAATAATAACAACATCAAAGGTACTTTTAGAGTATTAAAAGCTGCACATAATACAAATATTAAAAAAGTTGTTTCAGCCTCTTCAGCAGCTGTATATGGTGAATCTAAAGTATTACCTGATGTAGAAACTGCACCATTACATCCATTATCTCCTTATGCAGTTTCAAAAGCAACACTTGAATTATATTCCTATACGTTCACACATACATATAATTTACCTACAGCATGTTTAAGATATTTTAATGTATTTGGACCAAGACAGGATGCTAATTCAGCATATAGTGGAGTTATTCCCCTGTTTATAACAGCTTTACTAAATGATGAAAGACCAAAAATATATGGTGACGGAAATCAGACCAGAGATTTTATATATGTAAAAAATATTGCAAAAGCAAACATTAATGTTGCTTTAAGTGGAGCTACAGGAGCATTTAATGTAGCTCACGGAAAACAAACATCAATTAATCAATTACTTAGGAAAATTTGTGATACAATGGGATATGATTTTAATCCAGAATATTTACCTGCAAGATCTGGAGATATAAAACATTCTGTTGCAGATATAAGTAAAGCTGAAAATGAATTTGGATTTATTAGTGAAAATGATTTTGATAAAGAATTGGATGAAACCATAAAATACTTTGTAAAAGAATTTGAAAATAACTAATTATTATCCAACTATTTTAAATAAATACTCAAGGGTTTTAAATGATTTCAATAAAAAATATAATTAAAAGAGCAGAATATAAGAGAATCCTTGAAAATATGGTATCTTTAACTGGATTACAATTTGCCAGTTACATTTTACCATTAATTACTTTACCTTATTTAACTTGGATATTGGGTCCGGATAAGTTTGGTTTAACCCAATATGCAATATCTCTTATAACTTATTTTGAAATATTAACCGATTATGGATTTAATTTATCTGCAACTCGTGAAATATCAATTGTAAGAGAAGATACAGATAAAGTATCCAGAATTTTTAATTCAGTTATGGCTATAAAGTTATTATTAACCTTAATTAGTTTCATAGCATTACTTGTAATTATTACATTTATTCCAAAATTCGGTAATGATGCATTAGTTTACCTTTTAACATTTGGAATGGTAATTGGTTATATGTTGTTCCCAACCTGGCTATTCCAGGGCATGGAATACATGAAATACACAAGTATTATCAATATAATTGGTAAAATTCTATTTACCGTGCTAATATTTGTATTTATACATCATGAAAGTGATTATATATTAGTTCCAGTAATAAATTCATTTGGATTTCTGGTAACTGGAATAATAGGAATCTATATTGGAATTACTAAATTCAATATAAAGCTTGGAGTGCCAACAATCAATGAATTTAAATATCATTTAAAGGAAGGATGGTATGTATTTATATCAACAATATCCATTAATCTATATACTACAACAAATACTTTCCTTTTAGGACTATTAACAAATAATACTCTTGTAGGATATTATAGTATTGTTGAAAAAATAATATTAGCTGTGAATGGATTACTTAATCCAATTTCACAGGCATTATATCCATTTATTAGTAGAAAAGCAAATCAAGATAAAACATCAAGCATATCCTTCATCCGTAAATTAACCAAAATAATGGCAGTTGTCGGATTAGTTTTATCAGTAGGTTTATATTTATTTGCAGAACCTGCAATATTACTTTTATTTGGACAATTATATGAAAATAGTATTCCACTACTTCAAATTTTATCAGTAGTTCCATTTGCTGTGGCTTTAAGTACCGTTTTTGGTGTTGAAACTATGTTAACATTCAATTACAAAAAAGCATTCACATCTATTGTATTAACTGGAGGACTAATTAACATAGTTCTGGGAATTATTTTAATATTAATAATGCAGGAAAAAGGAATAGCAATATCATTTGCAACAACAGAAATATTTATAACTTTAGCTATGCTGATATTCCTACAACGAAAGGGAATAAAAATAATTGATAGAAATAATAAATTAATAGACTCAGATCATGAAAAAATAGGGAGATAAATAATGTCATATGATTTTATCATTGTTGGTGCTGGAATAACAGGAATAACACTAGCCGAACAATTAGCTAGCAAATTAGATAAAAAAATTTTATTGATAGAAAAACGAAATCATATCGGTGGTCTATGTTACGATTTTAATAATGAAGATGGTATTTTAATCCATAAATATGGTCCTCATACGTTCCATACAGATTCAACCGAAGTTCACCGATATTTATCTTCCTTTACTAACTGGAATATGTATAGTCATAAAGTGGTTGGAAGTATTGATGGAATACTTGTTCCACTACCGTTTAATCTAATAAGTATTGATAAATGTTTACCTGAAGATGCAGATAAGATAAAATCTATTCTCATAGATAAATATGATGTAAATGAAAAAATATCCGTATTTGAACTTCTTGATTCGGATAATCTCTATTTAAATAAACTAGGCAAATATGTTTATGAAAATGTTTATTTACATTACAATGAGAAACAATGGAATTGTAAACCGGAAGATATTGATAAATCAATTATTGATCGATTACCTATACAAGTTTCATATGATTGTAGATATCATACTAGTATATATCAGGGCATACCTTCTAAGGGTTATACACAGATGTTTGAAAAAATGTTATTGAATCCCAACATAGATCTTCTACTTGAAACAGATTATCATGATTTAATCGATATTGACTATGAAAATAAGGAAATATATTATAAACAAGAACTCTTTAAAGGAGAATTAATATTTACTGGAATGATAGATGAATTTTTTAATTACAAATATGGTCATTTACCTTATCGTGCAACAGTTACAATAAATGAAACCCTGGATAAGACACATTTTCAACAAAATGCTACAATAAATTATCCTAATGATTATCATTTTACTCGTATAACAGAATATAAATATATAACTGGACAACAAATAGATAAAACAACTATACAATTCGAATATCCCTCAGAATTTAATCCAAATTTTGAAGAAAAAAACATGCCCGCTTATCCTATTATAAATAAGGAAAATGTTAAATTATATGAAAAATATAAAAAATTAGCCAATGAATATGATAATATTATCTTTATTGGTCGTTGTGCTGAATATAAATATTTAGATATGGATAATGCTGTTGATAATTCTTTAAAATTAGTGAAGGAAAGATATTTATAACCTAAAGAAAATTAATGAATAAGTGATAATTTATGAATACGGTTAGGCGATTAGTCAAGAACACTAGTGTATTGTTTTTATCCCAAATGATTAGTTATGTTCTTGCTTTTTTTTATACATTATATTCTGCTAGATATTTAGGAACTAGTAATTTTGGTATAATCTCTTTTGCAACTGCTATATCTGGATTATTTGCTATATTCACAGATTTGGGACTTTCAACTCTTACAATAAGAGAAGTTGCAAGAGATAAAGATAAAACATATAGTTATTTAGGTAACCATGGTACAATTAAATTAATATTATCCATATTTACAATGGTGTTTTTAGCAATTTTTGTGAATATAGGAACTTTTGATAATGTAACAAAATATGTTGTTTATCTAATTGGTGCTTCCATTATCATCAATGCTTTTAGTGGTGTGTTTACATCAATGTTTAGAGCATATGAGGAAATGGAATATCAGTCAATTGCAGAGATAATTAATGCTGTTTCAATGTTTGCAGGTATATTATTATGTGTATTTACTAAGCAGTCCGTAATTGAGTTTGCTGGAGTTTATCTAATAGCTTCAATTTTTGTATTAATTTATAATTTCGCCATGTGTACTAAAAATTATGGGTTAATACATTTCCAAAGAGATTTTAAACTATGGAAGTATTTGATTTACAATGCATTTCCATTAGCTATTACAAGTATATTTGCATTAATTTCATTTAAAATGAATACAATTTTATTAAATATGCTGGCAAGTAGTGCTGTTACCGGAGAATACACTGCTGCTTTTAATTTGATGCAAGCCCTAATATTTATACCAACCGTATATTCAACAGCAATATTACCTTTATTTTCAAAGTATTATGTAGAAAGTAAAGAGTTACTTGATTATTCATATAAAAAATCACTCAAATATTTATCAATATTAAGTATACCTATATCCATGGGAACTATGATACTTTCAGATAAAATTATCTTATTTATGTATGGTTCCGGTTATGTAAACACAATCCCTATACTTCGATTAATCATATGGGCGCTTCCTGCAATATTCCTTAGTTATATCCTGGGAACCAGCATAGCATCAATCAATAAACAACATGAAACAGTTAAAGCAACATTTATCTGCATGTTATTTAGTACAATTGGAAATTTCATACTGATACAATTATTTGGTGGAATAGGTGCTGCAATGATTACTGTTATAAATGAAGTAAGTATGGTATTATTCTACATTTACATCATGCATCGGGCAGGTTATAAAGTACCAGTAATTAGTGTAATTGTCAAACCATTGATTGCTAGTATAGTGATGGGTGCAGTGATATACTGGCTAAACTTAGATTTATTTGTAAGTATTGCTGTAGGTATAATCGTGTACTTTGGAGTTATATTTGCTATTAAAACATTCAATGAAGACGATTTGAATATATTAAAACAGGCCATACCTGAAAAAATATTGAAAAAGATAATAAGGGATTAAAAATGATGAGCATAATTTGTGTATATAATAATGAAAATATTCTTAATGATTTCCTATTAAGTAGCCTTGAAAAACAGACCGAGGAATATGAATTAATTTTAGTTGATAACAGAAATCAAGAATACAGTAGTGCTAGTAGTGCATTAAATTATGGGGCTAAACAATCCACCGGAGAATATTTAATATTTGCTCATCAAGACATATACTTTACAGATATTGATTGGATTAAAAAAACTAGAATTCAACTTGATAACTTAAATAAATTAGGTATTGCTGGTGTTGCTGGAAAAATTCATGACAGTGCCGTTTATAGTAATATAAAACAAGGTATTGAACCTGTAGATGTTACACCAAATAAAATAAATAAACCCAAAATTGCATCAACATTGGATGAATGTTTATTCATTATTCCCCGTGATATTTTCAAACAATACCCATTAAATGAAAAAATATGCCCTGATTGGCATTTATATGCAGTAGATTACGTATTAAATATTAAAGAAAAAGGATATGAAGCATACATAATACCAACAAAATTAGAACACAGATCTAAAGGTGCTTCAATGAGTGAAGGTTACTATAAAACACTACCTAATTTACAAAAAAAATTTTTTAGACACAGGTTAATCCGTACATGTATGGGTGATTGGTTTACGTTTATACCTGTATCCATCCAAAGAAAAATAAAGAAATTTAAGCCATATTGAATTATAAATTTACAATAAAAGTACAACTATCATCCATTTTTGATTTACATTCTACTTCTTCAACTGAAACTTCTTCCCCATAATATTTAGTGAATATACCTTTAAGAATCCCCTTTGTCATATTACATGTTGGTATATTATATTGAACATTAAAACATTCATTACAATCATAATTTTTTAAAATTAAAGGATTTGTACTGGCAATTTTAATTGTACCTATGTTCAATGATTCAAACTTAACACATAATGAATCAACTAACTCATCTAAAGTTTCAAATTCCAAATTTTCAAATATTTTTTTCCCAATAAGTTCACCAGTTTTTATCTCCAGAGGTTCTAATTGGAGTCCATGAATAAGTAACATAGATTTTAATTGTCTTAATTCTTCAATATATAAGTCTGCTTCTGTATTTATATCTGAAAGCATTTCTGGTAATTTATAAATAATTCTATCTGGATAAATTTCTCCTATATAATTTGCGTATATATAAAATAATTTACTTCTTTTATCCAATGGATGAGATCTAAAGCTTATGATTCCCTCATCGATAAGATTTTTTAAATGAACGGATATTGTAGATTTAGATTTATTTGTTTGTCTAACAATCTCTGCTTCACTAACTTCTCCTTCAAGAATATTTAAGATTTGGATTTTTATTGGACTATCCACTATTTTAATCCCTTTATTTGTTGAATATATCTTAATTTTCGTCTCATTATAATTAGCAATAGGCATCATAATAAATAGTTTGAATAAAAACTTATAAAAAACTTTCTATGTTAAATACTTGATTACTTTAAATTGTGCAAGCTAAATAGAAAAAAAATAAAAATTATTTTAAAAAAAAAAGAAAAATAATCACTAAAAATACATAATAAAAAACTATGAAAACAGTAAATATTTAATTATATTATTAACGAACTATTAAAACATGTTTTTAATACAAATTGAATAGTTTCCCATAATAAAAATAAATTCAAATAAACAATTAACAAGAATATCAAAAAACATGCAAGACAACATTAAGAATAAACTTACATATAAATGAATTAAAAAAAATGATTATACAAAACTAAATATTTAAAAAAAAACAAAATAAAATATAAAAAGTCTTAGGAGAAAAAATAAATGGTTCCTGTATTATCTAAAATATATCAGATATTACCTGAAAGTATTAAAAATCATCCTAAAATGGTTGAATTAGTACAAAGATTTAATAATAACAATAAATTCCGCGAAATAGAATCCCATTACCGGATGTTAGATTTGATATTTAGTAGCTGTGACATAAAGGCAACCGGAGTAATGCGCCAAATACAACTATTATCATTAGAATTACTCAAATTATTTGATAATATATGTACAAAACATGATTTAGACTACTGGTTAGATTATGGAACATTATTAGGAGCAGTCAGACATGGAGGATTTGTTCCATGGGATGATGACATAGATATCGGAATGCCTAGATCAGATTATGAATCATTTGTAAAAATATTCCCCGAAGAAATAGAAAAAATACCAGGCTTAAAAGATAAATTAATTATTTCAAAACTTACAGAACCACATAAAGACTATCCTAATGACGCAAATGAAATAGACATACTCAATAATGGAACATTTATATTATTTTTCCAATGTGCCTACATTAAACCATTTGTTCACTTTGATGTATTTCCTAAAGACTATATTAAAGAAGAAGGTATAACACCTGAACGTAATAATAAACAAACCCGTTTACAAGCAGAATTTAGGGAAAATATTAAAAACGGTACATGGACTTTCAAAGAAGGACTTAAAACTCAAAATGAAAAAATGCATTTTACCACAGAACCCACAGAATATCTATCTGATGCCGTGGATGGTTTACATAACAATATTCAAAATAGACTTTACAAAACACAATATGTTTATCCGTTAAGTAAAATAACATTTGAAGATTATGAATTTTCATGCCCTAATGACTATGAAGAATATTTACCTTTAATATATGGGCCAGAGTACATGCACATACCTCATATTGCATTAGATCATAACACAGTAGGATTTGTTAAAAACCAGTACAAAAATAATAAAAAAGAAATTGATTCAGGATTTGAAGAAGCTATTGAATTTTTAAGAGAAGTTAACAAGAATTTTAGTTAAATTTTCTTAATAATCTATCATATAATATAATCAGATTAAGCTATTAATTATGTTACAATAATGAATTTAGTAAAATGTAATCAAAAAGTATTCAAGGATTTATAAAACGTGAAAAATAGAATTTATTTCAT
>SUTP01000110.1 GCA_015062815.1 Methanosphaera stadtmanae
GAAACTCCTGATTGTAATGACATATATCCTAAAATTGAAAATACAGCTAATGCAGCAAAATTTTCAAATAATGAATTTGCAAATGCAATGGATATTGTATTGGTAATTAAATCTGTACCTTCTTTAGTATAACTAGCATATGTAAATGCAATTGACATTCCTAAACTTAATGAAAATATGATTTGACCAAAAGCTGCCATCCATATTCTAAAATCTAATAATAAACTCCAATCAGGATTAAAAAGTATATTTAAACCTATATTAGCACCAGGTAATGTTAATGAAAATACTACAATAAATACCATGATAATAAATAGTAATGGCACTAATATTTTTGAAACTTTTCCTAATCCTTCATCCAAATTTTTATGGGATATAAACCACATTATTAACCAACTAACAAGCATAGATACTGCAATAATTGGTATAAATCCAATAGTTGTACTATCAGACTTTAACAATGTATTTGTAAAAAATACGTTAGGATCAGCACCCCATCCTTTAAAGAAACTAAGAACAACATATATGCCATCCCATCCCATTATACATGAATAATATACTAGAATCATAAATAATGCTAAAGGAATAAACCATCCTAAAAATTCATATCTTTTATCAATATTACTAATTGCCTTTGCAAAAGAAGATTTGAAGTTATAACCTACCCCATACTCCAATATTAAAAATGGTATACCCAATATTAAAATTGCTACCAGATAAGGAATGTAAAATGCTCCTCCACCATTAGAGTATAATACATAAGGGTATCTCCAAATATTTCCCAAACCAACTGCAGAACCTATCATAGCTAATATAAATGTAAGGTTACTTCCCCATTCATTTTCATTCGCCATGTTAACTCCACGATTTTGTCTAAAATTTAAGTAAATATCTTTATTAAAACTATGAATAAAGTATATTATACTAATATATTAATAATGTATAAAGTAGTTTACTAAATTAAACAGATAAAATATTATTAACAATATTTATACTCTACATGTGAACAAAAATAATGAAAAAATAGTTTAAAAAGTTTAATCAGAAATAAAACACCTTCATTCATACATATTTTCTATTAAATAGTTGTTTATATTCCTGTATTATCTTTTCTTTTTCACTTTCTGAAAGTATTACACAATCCAATTCATCAAGACCATATAATGTCATTTCATATAATATTTTTCCCAATTTCAATCCTTTTTCAGTTAAGATATATTCAGTGTATTTTTGTGAATTAGAAATTTCAGTTTTCTTAGTTATTATTTTGTGAGCTTTCAGATATTTGAGTGTATCCGATAATACCACATTACTTAGTCCTGATTTATCTTTTTTAAATTCATTAAAATGTTTTTTTCCCTGAAATAAATCTTTTAAAATACTTAAAATCCATTTTCTACTAAGTAAATTTACGACACCTGTTATTGGACAAATAATATAGCCCTTATTTTCTTGTGATGACATAGATTACACCTGTGTTATATTTATAATTATTGAAAATATAACTATTCTAGTAAGTTTAAACTAACCGGTTAGTTTAACATAACATTAAACATTTAAGTTAAAAACATAAAAGATATACTAAAAGGTGATTTAAAATGAAAATATTAGGATTTAATGCTAGTCCCAGACTAGAAGGAAACTGTCGACTTTCAGTTAACAAAGTATTAGAATATGCAAAAACATTAGGATACGAAACAGAATTAATAGACTTAAACCTTTTAGATATCAAACCATGTCTATCCTGTAACTTCTGCAAAGCTCATGCAGGTTTATGTATGCTTGATGATGATATGCAGGATATACGTAGAAAAATCAGGGAAGCAGATGCATTAATATTAGCAGCTCCTATCTACTTCTCACAATTAAATGCACAGGCAACATTATTCATAAACAGATTATATGCATTTTATCAAACCGAGATGTTACAGGCAAAAGGAGAAAGCTACATCGTAACAATTAAAAATATATATGATTATGATATCCTAGATAGTGACGTACTCAAAAATATCAAAGCAGGAGTAATAATCACACAGGGATTAGAAAATGAAGAAGAATATTCCAAATACATAGAAAGTGGAATATTTGATCAATTAAACTTCTTATTTAACCTTAAAGATATTTTAGTACTGACTGATACTAATGAACCAGGAATTGTGGGAAAAAGAGATGAACAACTAGCAAAAATAGATAATTTTGCTAAAACAGTATTAGAATAAACCTAATCCCCTTAAACTTTTTTTAATTAATTAAATTTCTTAAAAATTCTTAAAATTCTTATCCCTTTTTATTAAAAATATTTTTTAGTACTTTCCAAATTATTTTTTTTCTTGAAAAAAATATTAATAGCATATATTTCTAATCATATAAATTATATATAGTGAATGAAAATGAGTGAAAAAATAAGTATTAAACCAAGAGCTATGATGTATCCTGCTCCTGCAATAATAGTTTCAGCTTATGATGAAAATAAGAAAGCTGATGCATGTACTCTGGCATTTGCAACAATGTGCAGTCATAAACCACCCTGTGTTATGATTGCTATAAATACAACTGCCAAGCGAAAAACGTTGAAAGACATACTTCTGAATAAAGAGTTTACACTAGGTTTTCCAAACACTCAACAGGTCACAGAAACTGATTATATTGGAATAGCATCAGGTTATGATAAAGATAAACTTGAAAAAGTATCCTGGACAACAACTGAATCTTCAAATATTAATGCACCTATTATAAATGAACTTAAGGTATCACTGGAATGTAGGGTAATTAATATTGTTGAAGTTGGTAGTCATACTCAGATTACTGGTGAAGTAGTTAATATTGTGGCAGATAAAGAAGTATTGGATGATGATGGAAGAATATCTCTAAAAAAATTAAATCCTATCGTTTATGATGATGTGTTGTATGATTATTTTGAAGTTGGTGAAAAAATAGATGATGCATTTAAACCTGGGCTAAAATATATGAAATAATGTTAGGTGAATATAAAATATTTATATAATTTAATAGTATTTTTAATGAATTTTCATTATTAATTATTTTTATTGAAAAGTTTTTAATTTTTAAGGGATAAATATATATAATATAAAATAAAGATAAGGTCATACCATGAAAAGATATATAGAACGATTAATCGAATTGATTAATTACGAACGAGAAGAAGAAATCAGCCAAATGATCAATGAAATAAAACATATGACAGCTCATGAAAGAGAATACATTGGTAGAGCTATCAATGGTATGTCTGGAAAAAAAATGGGTAAAGAACTAAACTTAAACATAGTACAATATGGCAGATCCAGAAGCTTTGACACAGAAATAAATGTAGGCGACGTTGTACTAGTAAGTACAGATAATCCATTAAAAAGTAATTTAACAGGTACCGTGACAGAAAAAGGAAATAAATACATCAAACTAGCCTTTGACTGTAAAGTACCCCACTGGGCTATAAAAAGAAAAGTTAGACTTGACCTATATGTAAACGATATTACTTTTAGAAGAATGGAAGACAATCTAAGGAACTTATCCCTAAAAGGAAGAAATGCTCTAGAATATCACCTAAATACTAAAGACCCTGATAACATCATTAATAAAATATACATTGAATTTATAGATGATACACTTAATCCATCACAAAGAGATTCTGTTTACAGTAGTCTAGGAACCAATGATTTCTTTTTAATACACGGACCATTTGGAACCGGAAAAACAAGAACACTTGTAGAACTGATATTCCAGGAACTTAGACAAAACCATAAAGTACTAGCAACAGCTGAAAGTAATACAGCAGTAGACAATCTCCTGGAACGAATAGTAAGCAATGATAAAATAAATGTAACACGTTTAGGTCATCCACAAAGAGTATCAGAAGATAATATTAAATACACATTAGCCTATAAATTTGAAAAACACCCCCTATATGCCAACATAGCAAGCTACTATAATTTAATAGACGAATACATAGAAGAAAGAAAATATTATACAAAACCTACCCAACAATATAGAAGAGGAATGACCGATAACCAAATCAAACAATGTTCTGCTAAAAGAAGAAGTAGCCGAGGAGTTAATGTTGAAACAATACAATCAATGGCAAGATGGCTTGAATACAACAAGCAGATAAATGACTGTTATGATAAGGTAAAACAATTAGAAAATAAAATAACAAAGGAAATTATAGATGAAAGTGATGTTATCGTATCCACAAATTCAACAGCAGCACATGAAGTAATAAGAAATACCAAATTTGACGTCAGCATTATAGATGAAGCATCACAAACAACAATACCAAGCGTATTAATTCCAATAGCAAAATCCCATAGATTTATCTTAGCAGGAGACCATAAACAACTTCCACCAACCATCCTAAGTGATAAAGCATACGAATTACAGGAAACACTATTTGAATCACTAATAGAACAATACCCACATAAATCACAATTACTAAACATACAGTACAGAATGAATGAAAAACTAATGAGTTTCCCCAACTCCGAATTTTATGGAAACCAACTAAAAAGCAGCGAAGATATTAAAAATATACGATTAAACGACATAGTAAATACAGTAAATAATGATGTTATATCATTCATTGACACATCAGAACTAGAAGATAATCAAGAACAACACCTAAATGATTCAAAATCCTACGTAAATATTGCTGAAGCAAACATCTGCCTAAAAATAGCAGAAGAATATCTTAATGAAGGAGTCAATATAAAAGACATAGGAATAATTAGCCCATATGCAGATCAAGTAAAAATAATATCTGAAAAAACAGACATAGAAGTAAAAAGTGTTGATGGTTTCCAAGGACGTGAAAAAGAAATAATAATCATATCAACAGTACGAAGCAATAATAGAGGAGAAATAGGATTTTTAAATGATTTAAGACGATTAAATGTTGCAATTACCCGAGCCAAACGAAAACTAATCATAGTAGGAAACAAAAATACACTAAGCACACACAAAACATACAAAAAATTAATAAAAACAGCAATGTACAGTCATTAACTGCTAAATATAA
>SUTP01000037.1 GCA_015062815.1 Methanosphaera stadtmanae
TCCCAGGCTTTTGGTAGCCAGTGGTAGTATTCACCGTTTGTGTTGAATATGTCTCCTGCTCCGAAGAACCATCCCATTACAATATCGTTTCCTCTGTTTCTTACTGTGGTTAGGCGGTAGTCATTTCCTTTGACGTATTCTCTTATAACATTTGCGTCTACTCCATTACATAGTATTAATAGGATGCTGTTTTTCACATTGTTGTAGTACATTCGTTTTGCTGTTTCATAGGTTTCTCCAGGTCCATTATTTACTTCTTTTACATTAAATCCATTTGCTTTTAGTTGTGATGCTATGTTATTCATTATTTTCATATCATTTGGGCTGTAGTTTGTTGTTGATGTTGTTCTGTCCATTACGAAGTATACATCTTTTTTTGTGGTTGTTATTGTTTGTGAATCTATTAGGTTTGTGTTTATTGCTATGAATGTTTCCTGTTTTATTTGTTCTCCTATTATTTTCATTTCTAGTATTTCACTGTCTGCTGTTATGAAGTTATTGTTGCTGTCATAGTATTCTACTCGGAATGTATAATTTCCTGGTGTATATATTTCTTTTAGTGATATGCTTGATAGGTTATCTTTGGTATTTTCTGATGCTATGTATTTATCATTTATATAGAATTTCATGTATCCACTATTTACAGTGTTGGCACTGTTTGTGTTATTTAGTAATCCTCTTATTCTTGTATTTAGGCCTTGTTGTATTAGTGTTCCATGTATTATTCTGAGATTATAACTGTTTTTTGGATTAACTGTTAGTGCTGATTTGGTTGTTGTGGTATAATTGTTTAGTTTATAAACTGCTGTTAAGATGTATGTTCCCTGTTTGAGGTTTGATAGAGTAAATTGGGTGTTGCCATTTGATACATTATTTGTTGCATATTTTGTATTGTTTAAGTATAAACTTACTTCTCCACTATTTACAGTATTGTTTAATTCATCACGTACATCTACAGGCACGTTTATATTTTCATTGATGTATCCTTTCTGTGAAGTCATGTAAACATGATAATTTTTAACTTGTATTGTTGTTGATTTTGTCACATTATTATATTGATCGGATGTGAAGCTTAACATTATATTGTATGTACCTGTTGGTAATTTTCCAAGATTATAGGAAACTGAACCAATATTTGATATTGTGGTTTTCTGTATTCCATTTAAACTTATTATAAGATTTCCATCCGTGATTAATTGTCCGTTTTTGTCTTTGATATTTGCTGTGACATATGCATTTTCTGTATCTGTAATTATTTTATTTTGTGATTCGAGATTAGCTGTTGCTTTACTGACTAATATAATTATGCTTTTTGACACTGAATTATAGTTAGATGCCTGATATAATACATTAATTATATGTTTACCAACAGTACCTGAATTTATTGGTATTTCTACAAATCCAGTATAGTTATTCTGGTAATAAATGTGTCCATCTATAAATACTGTTATATTACCTTCATTTACGTAATTATTAGTATAGGTAACATTCACAGATACATTATTTTTATCACCATAATTGGTATTATCAGCAGATAAGGTTATGGTTGGTTTTACTTTTTGAACACTTGTTTTAACTGTTTGTGATATTGATTTATAGATATCTGACTTATATAATAGATTTATAGTCTGTATTCCTGTATTTAATTTTCCTAAACTTCTGGATGTCTGGCCGGAACTTATATTAAATGATTCTTTTAATTTTCCATTATGATAAATGTAAACCTGTCCCTTATCCGCGAGTTTATTTTCAGAATCTGTAATATTGGCTTTAACAATTAATTCATCACCATAATTGACAGAATCTGCCTGAACATTTATTTTCGCATTTGATTTATTAACCTTTACAATAACTGATTTAGACACTGAATTATAATTCTTTGATCTATATAAAAGATTTATTTTATATGTACCTACAGTTAACTTACCTAAACTTTGGGATACTAATCCACTAGTAATATTAAAAGATTGTTTTAAATTACCATTAGCATAAATATTCACAGTACCCTCAGTTAATAATTTATTACTGGAATTGGTTATATTGGCTTTGACAATTAATTCATCACCATAGTTGACAGAGTTTGATTCTAAGGATATTGTTGCATTAACCTTTTTAATCACTCCAGTCACAGTTTTTGACACTGAATTATAATTTGGTGATTTATATAATATATTAATTTTATGAGAACTAACATTCAGTTTTCCAAAATTATCAGAGATTGATCCAGAGGATATAGGTACAGATTTATGTAATTTACCATCAATGTATACATATACATGTCCCCCAATAACCTTTTGATTTTTGGAATTTGTTATATTAGCAAATACTTCTAAATTATCCCCGTAATAAACTGCAGGTGCATTTACAGTAAGTTTAGCATTCTCTTTAGTTACAGTTGTGTATATACTTTTTGACACAGAATTATAATATGGTGACTTAAAAAGTAAATTAATTTTATAGGTACCACAATTGAGAACACCAAAATTATTATAAACAACACCATTAGTCAAATTACTTGATTTAACAAGATTACCATTCAAATAAATATAATACTGACCTTCTGATACTTTTTTATTATTTGTATCAGTTATATTAGCATTTAATATTACATTATTTTCATAGGTAACATTATCTGTTTTCATAGTTATTTTGGCAGTTTTTTTATCAGACTCTTTTAAATTATTAGTATTTTCATAATTAATATTTTTATCAATTTTATCATCAGTTTCTAATGCTGAAACATCATTAATATTATTATCCTCCAATAATACATTATCCTTTACTATTGTATTGTTATCAGTAGCATTAACCACACTAATAGTCAGGAAGAAAAATACTAAAAAAGATAATAATACAAATCTACGGGAATGCATTAAAACACCTCACACTTGAATTTTTAATAACAAAAAATGTTTTATAAAATATACTACTATATTTTTTAAAATAACTATATAAAAATTATTATTTGAAAAAAAGAATAAATTAAAGATGGAAATTTAAATATATTTAAAACCTACGACTATCTTTTTTTAATTCTAAAACATTATCAGTATAACCTGCTTTTGCTATTCCAATAATACTTTCAAGTCCATTATTAGCATGCATTGAATCAAAATTTACCAGGGATAAAACATCATCATTGTCAGTATTATCTAAACCAGAGTATAAGTAATTTTCAACTAATTCAGATATTTTTAATCCTGTTTTATTGCTTTTTTGTTCTAATTTTTTCATTAAATCATCATTAATATGGATAGATGTTGTCATACAGCATCAACTCCTTTTAAATTATAAATATATAATTCAATACAATAACAGTTACTAAGTATTATATTTTTTTGATATTAAAAACTTTTTTAAAAAAATAGGTTCTGCGTTTAGAAAAATAATGATTTAAATGAGACTTTTGGAATAGACCAAATATTAAAAATAGTTACATAAACAATTAGGGAGTAGTAGAATATTATAGTTAAATAGATGTTCCATTAAAAAAATTAAAGTAGTTGGAAAAGTAACTACTTTTATTCTTTTACTGTTACTTTGAAGGTTCTTTGTTCTTGTTGTCCTCATTGTGTGGTGGTACTTTTTCACCTAATATTTTGAGTCCTATGTACATTGTTATGCATCCAAGTATTAGTGAGATGTACCATGGAACTCCAAATCCTGCCGGAATATATCCTATTACTATTACGATTATTGCTACGAATATGGAGTAGCTTATCTGAGTGTTTACGTGTTTTATGTGGTCACATCCTGATCCCATTGATGACATGATTGTGGTATCGGATATTGGTGAGCAGTGATCTCCGAATATTGCACCAGTAAGAACTGCACTTATGCAGCATATGAGGAATCCGAATTCTGGTTTTATGTTCCATGCTAGTGGTATGGCTAATGGCATTAGTATTGTCATGGTTCCATATGCTGTTCCTGTTGCAAAGGATATTAATGCGTCTAATAGGAATATGAGTGCTGGTACTGACCAGTATGGTATTGTTGATGAGAGTATCTTTACCAGGTAATCTGCTGTTCCAACTTCGTTTATTACGGTACCTAGTGACCATGCAAGCAGTAGTATTACACATGTTATTACTATAGGTTTCATTCCTTCAATCCATGTGTTGATGGCTTCACCGATGGTGCATATTTTTTCAGCTACTGACATTATTATTGCTACTATGGATGCAAGTAGTGCTGCTTGGAATAATGCTATTGATGCATCTGATGCAGATAGTGCTTCAAAGATTCCTTCGAATGATAATGGTGCGGTTTTCATTAGTGTTATTAGTGTTTGATCTGTACCTTCTAGTATTGAGCAGTAACCACTCCAATAAAATGCTATAAGTGATCCAATAATTAATGTTCCTATTGGGATTATTGCATTCCATATTGTTATTTTTGCATTTTCTGCTGGTTCTAATGTATTGTAGCTGACAATTTCATTATTTTCTGTTATTGGTTCATCATCTTTTCTTTTTCTGGCTTTTATTTCAGCATTTTTCATTGGTCCAAATTCGTATAATGTTATGGCAGTTATAACAATAAATATCAATACGAAGATATTATAGAACCGGTATGGTATTGTTTGTAGGAAAATACCAAATGCGCTCATTGAAGTAAAGCCAATATTGTTTAAACCGTCTTGTATTAAACTTAATTCCAGTCCAATCCATGTGGATATAATCATTATTCCGGCTATCGGTGCTGCTGTTGAATCTACTATAAATGCTAGTTTTTCTCGTGATATGTGAAGTTTATCTGTGACAGGTCTCATTATTGGTCCTACAATTAACGAGTTTGCATAATCATCAAAGAATACACATATTCCTAAAAACCATGTGATGATTTGTGCTGAACGGGGACTTTTTGCATATTTGGATAATGTTTCTGCTAATGCTCTTGTTCCACCGAGATTAGCTACTAATTGTATTACTCCACCTATTAATAGACATTGAAGTAAAATTCCTGCATTCCATGGATCAGAAATGCTTGATAGTACATGACTGCTTAGATTTAAAAATGAATTCACAATGGTTGAAAATATATTTGTATCAGTGACACATATCATAAATTCTCCAACGAAAACACCTAGAAATAAGGATAATATAGTTTCTTTTGTAATAAATGCTAGTAATATTGCAACTAATGGTGGAATGATGGTTAGTACACCAAATCGTACAGAATTATCTTCTGCATGTGGTTGTTGTAGGATAACTAATGATAAAACAAATAAGGCTAGTAGTGAAATAGATACTATTAATCCGATTTTAATGTTACGATTAATTGCCATAAAATAAACACCATTAAATTTTAGAATACTATTTTTAGGGATATAACTGAATTATATGTTAATAAGTATTCTTTTTAAATATAGTTAATAATATGTATTTTACATTTAAAATACTTCTGGTTTTGTACAAAAAAAGTAAAGGTTTGGATTAATTTTATTAATCATATAGTGTATTTTCAATTTCTTTTAGAAACTCTTTTTCAGCATCCGTTAGATTATTATCAGTGTTTAAATCTTTTTTCATTCTTCTCATACGTATAATTAATCTTGATAATAGTATTAAAATAAAGGATAGTATACTTAAAACTGGGGATATCAGGGCCAGTAGTATTGAAATGATTGATATTATGATTGGTGATAGAACCAAATAGAATATTGTTAATACTGC
This sequence comes from Methanosphaera stadtmanae, assembly GCA_015062815.1. Classification (GTDB taxonomy): domain Archaea; phylum Methanobacteriota; class Methanobacteria; order Methanobacteriales; family Methanobacteriaceae; genus Methanosphaera; species Methanosphaera stadtmanae_B. The sequence continues at coordinate 5,679 of SUTP01000037.1, forward strand.
TCCTCTCATGTATATTTTAAAGTTTGGAAATACTATACCTTCTTCTATTTTATTGTTATATTTATCTTTTAATTTATCTTTGTTTTCAAATATTTCACTGAAATTATCTTTAATTAACACGAGTAGTATTATAAGATAAATTATTGATATGATGAGGATTAAACATGAAAAGAATAGGTTTACCTCAAAATATTTATAGAAACTAAATAGAAATCCTGTTGCAAAGGGTATTAGACAAACTGTTGCTAGTGCGAACATATTTAGGAATAAGATATTGTTGCTTATTTTTTTAAAGCTAAAGAGGATTGTTGTTGTTTCCCAGAAATTATATACTAAGAAGAAACTGATAAAGTATATTATTATTGCTGGTATGAGATAACTTGTAAAATAGTTTCCCAAAGCCATTCCTGATGTTATATCTGATATTGTTGGAACGGCAATTTCTAATACAAGAATTGTCATGGCAATAGCAAATATTCCATCTGTTATGGCGAGGTGTCTATCTAATATATTATTGTTAAAAAACCTATTTTTTACCATAATATTACTCAATGTTTTATAATATAAATAATTAAGTCATGTCTATAATTTATTTTCTCTTTTGGATTGGGTAAATATTATGAGCTTTTTTTTGTGTAATATTACTTTTTTTGGGTTTTCTAAGCAATTAGTAATACTAAATAAAGTATTTATATTAATAGTTACATAAAATAATGTAATAAAGTATAAATAAAAAGTAATACTTTTTCATGTAAAAAACAACAAAAGGTAATACGTGATTAAAGATGAATATCCAAATATTAGAATTAAATGAAACACTTCAAGAAAAATATGAAGTTAAAAAATTTATCTTTAAAATGATTAAAGAGTCCTATGGCTTAGATTATGTTCCAAAATATCATTATGATGTAATAGGCTTAGAAGAATATTATATAAAACCAAAAAACAGTAATTTTTACATAGCAATAAATGAAAATGACAAATTAGTAGCAACCGCAGCTGTCAGGGGATATGACAGGGATTATCATATAAAAAATAGGAATTATAATAAAATAAGTACTGCAAGCATATATAGACTATTTGTAGATCCGGAATATAGACATAATAAAATAGCAATGAGAATGATAAAAAACATAGAAAATTTCTGTAAAAAACAGGATTACAATGAAATATATTTACACACACAAAAAAATAGTTATGGAGCTCTACCATTCTGGATAAAACAGGGTTATATTATTGTAGATGATACACATAATGAAATGGGAACAATACACATGGAAAAAGTAATAAAAAATCCTATTTTGATTAAAAACCAAATAAAAAATTTAGAAAAAATAGAAATAACTTAATTTTCATTAATTATTAGGGTTTTATCATAAAATAGGGAGTTCAAACTTCAAGATACTTTTTAATTAAAAAGTATTCCTTTTTTTTATCTATCCATAATAATTTATGCCACAGCGCTTACATTTGAAAACTTATTTTGAAAAATAGGATTATGATGCTTAGTATAATACAAAAACAAAAGTTTACATGCTCAAATCATCAAACTTCTTGGTAGGGCATTTTTTGGATTAATATAAATAGGAATAAATATAAATACTAAACCATACTACGTTAAGTAGGATATTTTTATTTAATTAATTAAATGGAGGTAAAGCTGATGGATGTAATTGAAATAATTAAAGAATCTTTAGTTTATCCTACAAATAATTTAATGGCACTTCTAATTTATATAGTATTATGTGTTATTGCTGCTTTAGTACTAGTTACAACAGTAGGTGGTTTATACCTTGGTTCTACACTAAAAAATGTTTTAGTTACAGGTGTTTCTGGAATTGTAGGTATTGTTGTAGCAATTATCATATCTTTCTTAATTAGTGGATACATGTTGGATGTTTTGAAGTTAGGTATTCAGCATTCTAATGATTCTCCTAGAATTGATTTTTCAAGACAAGTTATCAACGGACTTAAATTATTTATTGTAGATGTAGTTTACTTAATCATACCTGCTATTTTATTTGTAGTTCTAAGTATGATATTTGCTCAATGGTTAGCTGTTTTACTAGGAATAATTATATCTATAATATTTGCTTTTGTTTTAGTTATAGCAGAATGTAGATTAGCAAATACAGAAAACTTATCTGATGCTTTAGCATTTGGAGATGCATTTAATGATTTACAACGTGTTGGTGTTGTGAACATTGTACAATTAATTGTTATTTTAGCAGTTGTTTTCTTTGTTGTGTTCTTAATTACTGGAGCAATAGGTCAACTTAACGCTTACATAGGTTCTGTATTATCTGCAATAGCTAGTGTTTACTTATTATTTGTCCAAAAAAGAGCTACAGGTTTACTATACTCACAATAGATAACAATTCTTATTAGAGTAAATAGTTTTTAAACTATTTCTCTTTTTTTTTTATTAACTATTTTTTTTTAACAATACATGATACTATTTAATCTGCTTCTTCATCCAGTGCCTCTATTAGAAAACTAACTGGTCTAAAACCATCATTACAGGATATCATAGCAGTTTTTTTATCCTTCATCCAACCATCATATATATCTTCTCCACCACTGGATAAAGCGAGTACAAATGGGGATAGTGTCTGCCATGCACTTTCACAGAAATCTTCAGGTTTTTCCCATCCATTAGCTATAAACGTATCATTTAAATGTAGTGGACATGCATATTCAATTGGATTTTCATATTTTTCCATTAAATCAGTATATTTAGCCATTCGTACAACAGTAATTTTTACTTTTTTCATAATATCACATCTTATAATTATTTAACAATTTTTCAAATATCTTCCTGTAGAATCTGATTATATAACCTACTACAATTCCTGCAAATATAGTTCCTAAGCCTATTCCCTGAAAAGTTCCATATAATGCCAGAGATAATATTGCACCGATTATTACATTGCTTGTATCAAAAGCTGTTTTTATTTTCCCAAATTCAATATGTGTAACATATCTGACTGCCAATGACACACCTTCTCCGGGTAACACTATTGCATCTGATGAAACTTCAATGTATACACCTAATGCTATTATGAAACAACTTATAATACATAGTACCCCTTGTGAGAGATAATCCACCGGTTTGATGGGACTTAATACATATAATGCAAAGTCAATGAAATAACCAAATATCACAGTTACCACTATCTGCATCCATTGTTTTTGCTGAAAATTAGATTTTAATATTATTACCTGGATTACTATCAATAAAAAATTAAATATGATTGTAATCATGCCTAATGATAAAGGTAGGGCATATTTTAGTACATTAGGGATACATGAAATGGGTGTTGTTCCTAAATCAGATATAACGGATAATGCTACACCAAAAGACATTATAAATAATCCAATAATTAATATAACATAATTTTTTATAGTATTTTTCCAATTTATAAAATTCTTATTTGTATCTGTTTCATTTTTCATGTTCTCAATATAATATTTGTCTTAATTCATAATGTTTTTTGAGTTTTGTATTTTTATTCATGGAATAGTATTTATATTAAAAAACTAAAAGTTAAGAAAAATAAAAATAATATTAACTAAAAAAATTTTGAGGTGTTTTATGGATTCAGGTCGTTTTGAAACATTTATGGATGCAATACTTGCAATAATGATGACAGTAATGGTTCTTAAAATTCCACAACCTGAAACACTAAGTCTTGAAGGTATTTTGAGTTTAAGACATTTATACTTTGCATATGCTGTATCATTTATCACACTTTTTAGTGTTTGGGATCATCATAGACGTTTATTTGCGATGGTGGATGAAATAAATAATCGAGTAGTATGGGTAACTTCACTTCTTATATATGTATTAACATTTTTCCCATACTTTACTGCATGGGTTGCTCATTATCCAAATGAATTAGTACCAGAGCTATGTTTTGGATTAATTTTTATAATAGTTAATGTATTATATGTATATTCTACAAGAATTGTGATAAAATATGATGTGCATAATGCGGATATTCAGGAAGTTAATTTCAGGGAGTTATCGCTGATTAACTTCATAGTGTTGATAGCAGGTTTTGTTCTATCAATTATGGGTCTGCCAAATGTTATGATGATAGCATGTTTTATTACAATAATCACATGGAACATTATTCCATACATTAAAAAAACATACTATGTAGGTGATAATAATGGAAACTGAAAGATTTGAAGCTTTAATGGATGCTATTATTGCTATTATTATCACATTAATTGTCATGGAATTTCCATTTCCTAAAACAACAACTATTCCTAGTTTATTAGAATTATATCCACAATTTGTTTCATATACTCTAAGTTTCATTATATGTTACAATTTCTGGAATTATCATCATAATATCTTTGGTGTTCTAAACAAAATAAACAGTCGTATAACCTGGATGAGTGCAATAAGTATAATGGTAATGGGATTACTACCACATTTAACAATAATGGTATCTGAAAACTTTCATTCATTCACAGCACAAGCATTATTTGGTTTAATATTCATAATAACAAATATTAATGTATATATTGTAAATTACTTATTACTCAGTGCCGATAAGGGTAATATAGCTTTACATGTAATGTTAAAAAATTATAAAAAAGACACTGTAGGGACTACTGTTCTTTTCATTATAGGATACATTATAGGATACTTCTTATATCCTCCAGCAATAATGTTATTCTGTTTATTAACAATGATTGGAAATATAATCAAACCAATGATGTAGGACTTATTAACATGATTGACTTTATTAGTTAAACTAATAAAATTCTATTATTAAATATAGCTCAAGCATACGGGGAATTAAACAATAATCAGACATGGCATAAATACTATTTTTCTTTATAAAAATAATTTATGCCTTGTGCATAGTTTTTAAATATTAGTAAAATCTAAATTAATATTATTACATTAATCTGAATGATTTTATAGGGAGGGGGAATATATGACTAAAAAAATTACTTTAGGTTTATTTTTAATGGCTTTTTCACTGTCAACATTTTTAAGTATTGGTGGTGTAATTCCATTAATTGCATATCAGTTTAATGTTCCGTTAACCATGGCAGGACTATTTGTTGCTTTGTTTGCATTGATACTGAGTGTGACTGGTTTGATTTTACCGCCATATTTTTCTAAGTATGAACGGAAGAAATTTTTCCTTATCAGTATATCAGTTTTCATATTAAGCAGTTTCCTGCAGATTTTCATTGATAATTTTTATCTAGCACTATTTATTAGGCTGATTCCTGCATTCTTCTACTCATCAGCAATAAGTATAGCATTAACAATAATGGGGGAATTAGATCCGGATCATGTGAGCCGTGTTGTTTTAGGTGTATCTGCAGGATCGATATTGGGATTATCAATATCCACACAGATTGGTGTGACATATGGATATCCTTTTGTAAATGCATGGATTTGTGGTGTTAACGTTTTGGCTCTGATTGGAATTTACTTTTTATTACCTGAAATGGAAGGTCACCAAAGTAGTGCCATTGAAAACTTTGCAGTTGCAAAAGAAAAACGTTACATAATATCTGTAATCTACACAATACTAATTGGTATTGCAATAAGTATAATTTATAATTATTTCTCAACTGTATTGGCAGTATTCACGAAGGTTCCTGTAGACTCAATATCAACATTCCTATTTGCTAATGGAATAGCATCTGTTATTGGAACAAGTCTTTTCGGATACTTCATCAACAAGAAGAACAATCTTCCAATCGCAATTTATCCGATTGTTTTCGCAATAGTTGTTCTTTTATTGGGCTTTGCAATAGATTTGCCTGGACATGTATTCATATTGTTAATCTGTTTTGGTCTGTTGGATGGTTCAATGCATACTATTTCTCAGTATTGGTTGAGTTCATCAATAAAAGAAGCACCGGAATTTGCAAATGGTTCATATCTATTCATTAACAATATGAACAGGGCAGTTGGAATATTCATTGGTGGATTATTCCTTGATTGGGGATTAGCGATTATGATAATTCTCACATCAGTCACATGTTTCATCTTTGCATGCCCTACAGCAGTATATAGAATCAGGAAATTCCCGCATTTGAGATGATAAATTTATAATAGCCTTGTTTAAGGTAAAATTTGAGGAATATGGGTAAAATCTTTGTCAATTGATTTTATCCAAATATTCCCTTTTTTAAAACAGAGTGTTGACAATTATTTTTTTCATTATTAGTATTTATAATATCTTATTGTGTATAGTTTAATGTTCTTTTTCTAATATCACTGAATGTATCTTCGATAAGAACTTCACCATTTTTAAAAACAGATCTAAGCATATCTTCACCTTCATCAGTTATAGGTACGGTTTTAAATGTATTATTTTCTTTAATTAATTTTAATCTACCGGATTTTGATTTTTTTGTAGTATCTAATGGTTCTTTAGAAACATTATGCCATTGTCCATCACGATATTGAGCAGAACATTTAAAAGCATTTCTTTGAGTGTCTCTATTGATTAATGTATGTAATCCTGCACCCATTCCAAATAATACATTATCTGCTGCCCAACCATTACTAGTCATTTCAAATAGTACATCACGGAGTGTATTATAATTTAATCCATCATTCCATACCAATCCAATATTATCCTCAAATTTTTTAAATCCTTTATTGTTTTCATATGTTTTAAAACCTTTTGAAAGTATATTAAGTGATTCAGGTACTATAGTAACAGGATTACCACTATCGGGTCTAAATAGTATTTTATTGTTATCTTTTGAAATATATTTCATAATTTCCTGATTAAATTCCGTGTTTACGTCAACTGCCTGTTCTAAAAAGTTTCTATAATTATAACTGTCAATGACCATTGCCAAGGTTCCACCTTTGGAACTGTTTATAACATTTATTGCCTGGGATATTTCTCCTTCTTCTGATAATGAAGTCATAACACTATGTTCAGTAGCTTGAATTGCATAAGCACATACCTTATCTTCATTATAGTACTGTTGTGGTATAAGTAGTGATGGTACTGTTGCTGTTTTAGTAAAATTTAATAAGTGTGCAGATCCTCCAATCATGGAAGCTTCAAGACATGTTGTTCCCCTAAATCCACAGTCCTGCAACATATTTTCAGCATTATTTATATCACAGCCTGTTACTTTCAGATAAAAATTAAAAAGTTTTTTCACTTCTGCAGATAATGTAGCAACAGTGGATGGATACCATACCTGTAATAGTAGTGGCTCTAAATAAGTAGGTAACCAAAAACATCTTTTATCAGTATTTTCAATTGTCATTAATACATTTCCAACATCAACAGGAGTACCTTCTGCCACAGCTTTAATTTCAACAGGTAATTTACCATCTAATTCATTTGCTATGTATAACCAATCATCAATATTAAATATATTTTCACCAATATGTTGGCTTATAATTTTTTCTGCTTCAAACACTTTATCCTCTGTTACAACGTGTCCTGCTAAATGTTTTTTTAACATGTACTGTAAACCATAGAATATTGTTTTATTAAATTCGGCTCCGGTTCTACTTTCCATGTATGAATATATTTTCTGAGTATTTTTTGGATAAAAATAGTGATGAGTAACCTTATAGCTATCTGTATTTAAACATATATTTTCTATCATAAATATTAAACCACACAAATTAATTATTCTAGTATATTCTTCTAATAAGTATATTTATAAGTGTTTATATTAATAGTATCCAATTAAAATTTAAAATTTACTTAATAAAAATGATAAATAATAAAATAAACTTTATTCAGGTAATATCAATTAATAGTATCATTTTTTATGGACTTAATTACTTTTTGTAGGTAATATATTCTAATGAAATATCATCAATATCATATAAATCATTTTTTCTATTTACTAGGGTGGGTAAATAATTTTTAGTTATATCATTGAATGAATAACTTCTTTGCTTTTTAAGACACTATTAAAGTTATTTATTTCTATTATACCATTATCTACCTTTTTCAATAATTCTAAATTTAAAGTACCTTCACCTAATGTAATATGCTGGTCTTTAATACCATTATTATCATGTAAATGACAATAACTAATATTTTTCATATTTAAAAGTTCTTCTAGGTTATCAGAAGTATTGGCATGTCCAGTATCTATAGTTAAATGACAGTTAGTTTCATTTTGTATCATTTCCATCTCTTCTAAATTAGTAGCTAAAAATGATTTTTTATTGGGCATATTCTCAACAGATATTTCAACATTACTATTATCAATTATTTCGCCAATACTTTCAATACAAAGTTCTAAAGCACGTATTCGTAGATGTTTATCTATTCTTCCAATCTTTCCAGGATGAACAGTAATAGTTTTAGCATTTATCATCTCGGCATATTTTGCACAATGAATCATCTGTCTAATACTTTCTTTTCTTATTCCTGTATTAATACTTGCAATATTAATATCTACTGTTGGGCTGTGAATTCTTATATCTAGCCCACAATCCTTAAATTCTTTATTATCCCTTTTATAAAAGGGTTCTTCTGCAAGTATCTCAACCATACTAAAATCATGTTTCTTAGCTGTTTGTATTATTTCATTATTATTTTTCAAAAATAAAGCTAATGTACTAAATCCTATATTCATGTACTGTTATTTATTTAACAAAATTAAAGTAATTATTCAGTTTAAGAATTGTTTCTCGAATGGCTCTTAAATGAAAAACTTAATTAAATTTTAAAGAAAAATAAATTATTATAAGTTTATGGGTGTAGAAAAAAAATGTTCAATAATATTCCTGAGAATAAAAAATTAATTATTACTGAAATTAAGAATTTTATAATGTTAATACTGATATTAATTGATTTAATATTTGTAACAGCAATACTTTTTCATCCACTAACTTATACTGATGTACTATTATTCACATTATTTGATTTAGGTGTATGTTTATTATTATTCCTTGATTTAATCAATGAATATAAGAAATCTAATGATTCACCAAAGATTTTTCTAAAAAAGCATATTATTGATATATTATCGATTATACCATATAATATAATATTCCTAAATCATTTATCATTCCTAAGATTTTTCAAAGTAGTTCAGATATTACAACTATTCAAATTATTAGGATGGAGGAAAAGCAGTAGAAGTCCTTTCAGATACTTTGTACAAGAACACTTACTAAAAGTTTTAACAGTAATATTGGTAGTTTATATTATTATTTCATCAATAATTTTAGTAAATATAGATCCAAATTTCCAAACATTTTTCAATGCAATATGGTACAATGTTGTAACTATGACAGGTGTAGGATATGGTGATATTACACCAGTTACAGATGATGGAAAAATATTAGGTATGTTTACTATTATTATGGGAGTATTATTTGTTAGTATATTTACTGCTGCCATGAGCTCATTATATATGGAAAAAAATGAGGAAAAAACAAGAAAATCCTTAAAAAAATCAGCAAATAATATAAATGAAAACATGGCTGATTTAGAAAAAAGAATTGAAGTATTAGAATCAAATATGAAAGAGATTAATGAAAAATTAGATAAAATAATAGATTTAAATGAAAAAAAACTAAAATAAGTTCTTAAGAAATAATTAATTTAATAGAAAACACTAAACAATGGAAGTATAATAATATGAATCATAGAGGTACATTAATTATTCAAACAGATAGATTGGTATTACGTCCCTTTAAAATGGATGATATCATGGATGTTTATAAAAATTATGGCAGTGACACTAATATTACTCAGTATATATCATGGATTCCCTGTGATACAATGGAAAAATGTGAAAATTTCATAAAATTTAATCTTAAAGAATATGAATCAAATCCAAAGTTTTACTCATGGGTCATAACATTAGATGATATTATTACTGGATCTATTGCAATATTTAACGTAAATGACGACAATGACTCTGGAGAGTTAGGTTATAGTCTGGGTAGTAAATGGTGGAATAATGGTTATATAACAGAAGCAGGTAATGCAGTAATAGATTATGCATTTAACATGATTGATTTTAACAGAATTTACGCATCATGTCACGAAGAAAATATTGGTTCAAAAAAAGTCATGGAAAAATTATCAATGACTTATGAAGGCTTATTAAGGGATGGACAAAGAAACTTAGATAATACCTATAGTAATTTATTATTATATGCAATTTTGAAAAAAGATTATAAAAAATAATTCCACAAAATGATATGTTATTGAACTCTTTCTTTCTTTTTGGGGAATTTAATTTAATGTTTTTGTATATCAATGTATCTTCTATGTACTTCGGAGGATACAATTTTTACTTTTTTTTATAATAATTCTTGAATAGATGATTTCTTAGCCTTATTAAATCAGCTTCTATAGTTTATTTTACATTTTATTTTATTTTTTTTTAACTTAAAAAAAAATGAATTGGTCCGGAAAAGTCCTTTTTATAAAAATATTTATAGTTAAGGTTAACATATAACTACTATAAGTAGATATGGAGGTAATAATAATGTTATGGGATAAAATAGCTCCATTATATCCATTTTATGTTAAATACATTAATAGAAATGTTAATAAACAATTTGTAGACTTTGTAACTAGTAAAATAAATGAAGATGATGTAATTCTAGAGTGTGCTTGTGGAAGTGGTATGATTACAAAACAAGTTGCCAGAAAAATGTAAAAAAATCATAGCAACAGATTATTCAAATAACATGTTAAATCAAACACGGAAAAACTGTAATGAATTTTCAAATATTACTTTTGAACAGGCTAATATTCAAGATTTAAACTATCCTGATGAATCATTTGATAAAGTTATTGCAGGTAATGTTATTCATTTAGTTGATGATCGTAATAAAGCCTTATCTGAGCTTTTAAGGGTATGTAAAATTGGAGGATATCTCATAATTCCAACATATATCAATAAACATGATAAATCCAGTACAGATTTTCTATTAAAAGTTTTTTCTTCAATGGGTATTGATTTTAAGGAACAATTTACTAAGCAAAGCTATCAAGAATTTTTCGAAAGTAATGGATTAACTAATGGTGAGTATGAATATATTGATGGTATGCTTCCCAGTGCAATTGCTGTTATAGAAAAGGTAGAGTAAATTAATTTATCCTATATTAAAATATTTATCTAAAAAAAAATTATTAGAATGTTGTGAAAAATAGATGGGTATAAGCTGATTTTAGGGTTGTTAAGTTGAATAACGGTACTGTTGATTCTGGGGTTGTTTTTCTTGTGTGATTTGTATATATGTTTTTGATATTTTACTTTTTTTTTTAGTTGTATGTTGTTTGGTAATTTATTGGTGTGTTTTCTTTTAGTACGTTTCTGTGTGTCCATCTTATTTTTTGTTCTCTTATGGCTCTTTGTAGTCCTTCTATTGTTCTGTATATTTTTTTTCTGAATCGTGGTAATGTTGTTCGGTAATAGTTTTCTATTGTGTTGTTGGTTGCTGGTATGTTTTTGTTTTCTATGTGGTTGAAGATTACGTCTATTTTGGATTCTATTTTGTCTAAGAACTTTGCTATGATGGGATTTAGAAAGTTTTTTTTGTTGTGTAGTGTGTTGTATTTTCTTTGTGCTTCTTTTATTGTTTTTGAATTCCAATTGTTTGTATTCTTTCTTTGTCTTTGTTGATTTCGTCTAATTCTTTTTTTATTGTTCGTAGTTCTTGTTTATGCTCTTTTATTTCTTTTTCAGCTTTTTTAATTTTATCCACTTGTTTTCTAGTTTTTTTGTCTGAGTGTGGTATGGGTCCCCTGTATTTCTTTTTATTTTCTTTTATATCGCTGATTTTTGTTTCTTTTTTGTTTATTTGATTATTTAATGTTTTGATTCTTCTTTTTAGTTTGTTTACGTATTTTGTGAGTGGTGTCATTAGGTTTTGCATTATGTGGAAGAAGCATCTGTGTTGTATGGCTCCTATTGCTTCTATGATTGTCT
>SUTP01000111.1 GCA_015062815.1 Methanosphaera stadtmanae
GTTATAAAATGAAAATATTATTTACAACTTGTGGTGTGGGTATAGGTCATGCTTCACGTGATGTTGCACTTGCAGAATTGCTCCAAGAAAAAGGTCATATAATAAATTTTGCTAGTTATGGATCTGGTTTAGAATATCTTAAAATGAAAGGTTATAAACCCTATGAATTACCTCAAATGAATTTCAGCGGAAAAAATGGGGAAATTAATGTAGAAAAATCTTTAAAAGATTCTAAAGATATACCTTTAACTTTCATAAAAAGTATGTATAAAGAATCAAGAATAATAAATGAGATAAAACCTGATTTAATAATAACTGATTCTGATTATTCAGCTACTTTAACAGCCAGATTTCTTAATATTCCTTGTTATATTATAACAAATGATTTAACTTTTGGATTCTCAGATAGTGCTGATGCTGTGAGTATAAAATACCTTGAAAAAGGTATAAGGAGATTCATAGTAAATATTAGTAAAGGATGTCAAAAGATTTTAGTACCAGATATACCGGGTTCTATAACAATACCAGAAGAATTAGAGAAAAAAACTTTTTGTATTGGTCCCCTACTTCATCAAAATCCTAATGAAATAGACACAAAAGAAAATTTAAGAAAAAAATATAATCAGAATATTAATGATAAAATTTTGACTGTTACAATTGGCGGGAGTGAATTTGGTAAAGTATTAATTTCTAACATATGTGATATTTATGACAAGTTAGATGTTGATAAAATAATAGTATTTGTAGGTTTGGAAATTAATCCTAATATATTTAAAATACAAGATAATGAAAAAATAATAATTAAACAGTTTACCCATAATTTAATTGAATGGATGAAGTTATCTGATTTAACACTAGCTTTAGCAGGACATACTACAAGTATGGAATTAATATCAATTAAAAAGCCTAATATTTTAATTCCATTAACTAATCATGTTGAACAAGAGAGAAATATTGAAAATATTTTAAAATATGATCTTACAAAGACTATTAATATTGATGATAAAGAAAATTTAATTCAATTAATAAATAGTACTATCAACAATCTTGAAGAAATCCATGTAAATGATAAAGAATATTCTCATTTCATTCAATATAATGGTAGAGAAAATGCATTAAAATTAATTGAAAATGTAAGTATTAAAAATAATAACCCATCATATACATTAGATGACAAAAAAGAAGTGATTTTATGAAAATTAAATATTTAGGACATTCAGCTTTTAATATAATATCAGAAGAAGGATTAAACATATTAATTGATCCATTTATAAGTAATAATCCATCATGTACAGTACCTGTTGAACAATTAAAACCAGATATAATACTGGTAACTCACGCACATGCAGATCATTTTGGAGACACACTTGAAATAGCACACAACTCCGGAGCAACAATAATCACAACACATGAACTAGCCACATTCTGTGAAAAACAAGGATTCAATTCTATAGGTATAAATATAGGTGGTTCAATAGTTATTGAAGATTTAATTGAAGTAAAAATGGTAAATGCATTACATAGTTCTGGAATAGACTTTATGGAAGATTTAGAAGAAGGTGGAATAGCCACAGGATTTATAATCACACTCGAAAATGGTAAAAAAATATATCATGCAGGAGATACAGGATTATTTGGAGATATGAAAACAGTTATAGGTGATATCTACAAACCAGACATATCCCTAATTCCAATAGGAGATAGATTCACCATGGGTATTGAAGATGCAGCAGTTGCAGCAAAATGGCTACAATCCAGAATAATCATACCAATGCACTACAATACATTCCCAGGAATAGAACAAGATGTAGAATTATTTGCAAAATATGTGGAAGATGAAAGTATAGGTACAATGACTGTTCCATTACTTCCAGGAGAAGAATACACAGAAGAATAAAAATAATTCAAATATAATTTAAGAATATTTTTATATAAAAAATAAGTTTAAATATAAAATTAAATATAAACTAATATTAGTAGGAAAGATTTAACTAATTATATCCTATAAAATCTAAATGATAACATTAAAAATTTGTTATCTAATCTTTCCATACTTCTTATTATATTTATCAATTTCTATTATATCACATTTACCAGATGGTAGACTACGTACTATATCATCAACATTAAACATTTTATCAGAATCTATTTTGCTAAGTATCTCCTTAGATAAACGCTCTTTTTTAGTAAATCCTGTTTTAACTATAACATAATTATCAGTCATATGACTAACAGATTTAACAGGACCCGCCATAATTCGCTTATCACCATCATAATCTACAATACCAATAGCTAAAGCCACAGGTACATTTCTAATAAAATTTTTCTTACCTCTTATTACAAAAGAACCTCTGTTTAAATATTCACCAGGATTAGGTGTTTTAGAAACCTGATCTAATGTAACCCAATAAGCATCATAAGTACTAAATCCTTCACTCCAAGCACTACTATAACTAGATGCAAAACATGCAGCTTCATACAAAGTATTTTCAGGAATTTCACCATCACCATTATTTTGAACTATAGTAGAAGGAGCCCCATGAATATCACAGTGCAAATAAATATCATTATTCTTAGAATATTTTTTCACAACCTGATCATTAGTACTGGCATCTCTTCCACCAATAACAAGATATCCATCACTAGAAACAAACCATCTGAGTTTCTCATACCATTTAAGTTCTCGTTTATTTTCTCTTTTTATTTGTTGTGTGTGTAATTCTTTCATTGCAATATCCTTTTTATCTTCAAGATTTTTAATTTGTGCTTTAGTATTTTCCATTGCAATATTCACACCATTAATCTTCCTTTTAGCTTTTTTACCTTTATTATAATATTTTTCAGCACTCTCCGGAATACCCCTATTAATGTCTACCTGAACATGAACATCATTTAAATTTAAATTCATAACACCCATCTGATCAACAGAATCAATTAAACCTAATTCTGGAATATTACCTTCTTTCTTGGATTGTTTAATTATAGAAGATATCTCTTTCCACGAATATTTTTCACGAGCACCAAGTATTATGTCAATAATATTTTGAATTTGACTGTAATTAGCATAAATACTATCTCCTTTAAGTTGTGTTTCTTCAATAGTTTTATAAAATCCCTGAAGAGTATCTTCCTGCATTTTTAGACGTTTTCTGAACTTATTAATCTGTTTTTCCCACTGACTTTCCTCTTTAGATTTTATTTGATTAACAACTTTTTTACTATAAAACTCATCACTGGCCTTATTAAAGTTTTCAAAACTTTTCGATTCAAAATCCTCATATTTATTCAAATCAATAGGCACTAAATCCTTATTATCCGTTTTTCCATCTTCAAATTTTTCTAAAATAATTCTAGGTTTAGGATTATTCTCAATATTATCAAATAACTTTTTAATAGCCTCATAAATTTCATTTAATTCATCATCAGTAATATCTGCAGCTAATTTATCTTTATTAAGAGAAGTATAACTAATTATTTCCTCAGCATAAAGTCCACCCATACCATTTGTAGCAATTGTTCGGGTAATATCTCTATCAGAATTATTAAAAATATCTCTAAGTTCATCCATACTAATATCATTAATGTTTATACCTTTTGCTGGAGGATATTTGTATTGCTCATGTGAAGTAATCTTCCTATCATGCCATTGTTTATGTTTTAATGGTGAAATAATGTTATTATCTTTATCAAGCAATATGACATTACCTTTACTAAATAATTCAACTATTAACGTAAATTTTTCCTGTTTTTGAACAGTTATTTCAACTATTCTATCGAAATTATGCTGTTTAATTGAAGTAATAGTTCCCCCACTCAAATGTTTTCTAAGTAGCATTGGAAAATTAGGTGGTATTACAGGATTTGGCAGAGGGTAATCTGTTAAATGAATTCGAGTACCTGCCTGAATAACTAAATCTTTTCTTCCTTCACCAGGTTTTCTAAGTTTAATACGAATAGTATCATAAGATGGCTGATATGCTTTATCTACCTTGGCATCAATTATTTCAGTATTCAATTCCTTTACAATACTATAAATATCTACATTTGACATTGCTTTAATCTTAACACCCTCTTACATATTTTAAAAAGCAGTACTTTGAAACTTTTATTATTAAATAATATATTTTAAGAAATTAATAAATTTGGCTCTGTAAAAATCAATAATACTTTTGTTAAATTAAATGATTATACTTGTAATAATTTTAAAAAACATGTTATAAAATAGTTTTAATACATTCAATTCATTTTTAGTTAAAGCTATGATTTAGAATATTTCTATAATAATAGTTATTCTAATATATTTATATACTATTAATGATATAAAGTTAATTTCCTAAAAAAGAATTAAATAATTGAAATTATTATTAAATAGTTTAAATGATAAGGGGTGTCAAAATTCAAGAAGGTGATACTATAACAATACCTTGTTATGTGAATATTACACTTAATCAGGTTATACAAACAAATAATAATACATATGATAAGTATATTGTAAAATCTGGTGAAAATGGAATAATAAAAGTACCAACAACCAGGATAATTAATATAACTATTCCCGGTTCAAATAAAACTTTCACATTCACAAATAAGGCATTACAAAACAATCATAATCTACAAACAAGTGCAAGTTATATAAGGTTAGATACAAAAACAGCACATAATTGCACAAATAATTATCAGATAAACAAAAATCAGGTACTGATATACACGGCAAATGATAACATATACATAAAATATTACCAGCAGCCCAATACAGATATAAATCAGTTGAGCATATTATACACTAGTTTAACAAAAACATATACAAGTACTAGTTTACCAAGAACCAACAACACATTATATGCAGA
>SUTP01000112.1 GCA_015062815.1 Methanosphaera stadtmanae
TTTAAATGATGCTGATTTAATTGTATATCCCGAGATTCAGCTTACAAAATTTTTTCCACAACACTCCGGCAAACCCTGTGATGACTATGCTGTTACCATGGAAGATGAAATAATAAAGCAGTTCAAAGAAAGCTCTAAAGAATATGAAATTATGAGTGCACCAAATTTATTTTTATTTGAAGAAAACAATTATTATGATGCTACATTCTTAATAAATAAAGAGGGTGAAATAATTGGTAAACAAAAGATGGTACATATAGCTCAAGCAGAACAATTTTATGAACAAGACTACTACACACCCTCCGAGGAAGGTTTTTTAATTTTTGATACAGAACTTGGAAAAATAGGAATAGTAATCTGTTTTGACAGACATTATCCTGAAAGTATAAGAACTGAAACATTAAAAGGTGCTGATTTAATTATCATTCCAACAGCTAATGTAAAAACAGAACCCTTAGACATTTTTCAATATGAAATACAAGTACAGTCATACCAGAATAGTGTATATATAGCAATGTGTAACAGAGTAGGAAATGAAGATAACATGAACTTTGCGGGAGAATCTCTTGTAACTGATCCACATGGCAAAATAATTAAAAAGGCAGATGACAAAGAACAAATAATATATGTTGATATAGATATTCAGAAAGCTAAAATTATAAGAAATTCAAAGCCCTACACTAATTTAAGAAGACCAGAATTATACAAATAACTATTATTTATTTTAAATTTATTTAATCTCAATAAACAAAGTTAGTTAAACCTAAATTTATTTTTTAAGAATTACTAAATCTTATTTTTGAATTTAAAACCTATATTATATATATTAATATACATAAATATATTAATATAAAACAATAGGTGATTAAATGAAAATAATAGCAATAAACACAAGTCCATCAAAAAATGGAAACTGTGGAATCTTATTAGATGAAGCAATAAAAGGAGCCCAAGAAAACGGTAATGAAGTAATAAAATATGATTTAACCGATTTAAACATCAACTGTTGTAAAGCATGTAATGCATGTGCAACACAACCATGTATACAAGATGATGATGCTAAAAAAATCATTACTGAAATAGAAAATGCTGATGCAGTAATCTTTGCAACACCAATATGGTTCGGTTACATGAGTTCACTAGCAAAAGTCTTTACAGACAGATTCTACCAAGTATTCCTCAATGAACAAAGAAATTTCAGTGGTAAAGCTGCATTCATAATTACATCCAGTGCTCCAGAAAACATATATGGTGATATAGATAACCAAATTACTGGTCCATTTACATCATTAGGCTTAGAAAATACCGGTATGGTACATGCAGGTGAAGCTCCAATGCATGGTGCTGTAAAAGATAAAGAAGAAGAAATTAATAAAGCATATTCATTAGGAAAAAACTTATAATTATCTAAAAAAGATACTTTTTCTATAAAATGAGGAATGGATATATATTATTATTGAAATTCCTCATCATTTCCAAAAAAAGAAAAAAAATAGTAGATTATTTATTTTGATACGGTTCCTACTTTTATTGTTGATTCTGGATTTTTTACTGAATCAGTTATTACAAAATGACTGAAATCTCTGTCATATAATGAAGCGGCTAACATTACTACTGCACATGAACCAATGTTATGTACTAATGCTCCAGATATTGGGTCTAAGTATCCAAGAACAGATAATATTATAGCAAGTGCATTGATTATCATGGATATTGTGATACTTAGGTGTATTGTGAATAGTGTTGCGTTTGATAATTTTTTTAGATATGGAAGTTTTTCGATATCATCACCCAGTAATGCGATATCTGCTGCATCAATTGCAATGTCACTACCCATTCCACCCATTGCTACACTTACATCTGCAGTTTTAAGTGCTGGAGCATCATTAACACCGTCTCCAATCATACATACTTTCTTACCAGATTCTTTTAATTGTTCTACGATTTCTACTTTATTTTCAGGTAATAATTCTGCATGTATATTTTCTTTTTTAATTCCTACTTTTTCTGCGAAGTAGTCAGCTACTTTATGGTTATCTCCGGTAAGTAATTCAACTTCAGTATCTAATTCATCCTGTAAAGTTGAAACTACAATTTTTGAATTCTGTCGTATTACATCAGATAATCCTATTAATCCAATTATTTCATTATCATAAGCTACTACAATAGTTGCTTTCCCAACATCTAATAATTTATCTAATTGACTTGAACATTTATCTGTTATTTCAATTCCTGATTCTTCCATGAATCTTAAAGTTCCTGATAAAATAGTTTTACCATTATATTCACTTTTTAAACCTTTACCTGGTATTATTTCAAATTTTGTAGGTTCTGGTACATTCATACCTTCTTGTTTTGAATGTTCAATTACTGCTTTACCAATTGGATGTTCGGATTTAATTTCTGAAACACTTACTATTTTAAGTAAATCATTTTTACTAATATCAGTTAATGGTATGATGTCTGATACTTCTAAGTTACCATAAGTTAATGTACCTGTTTTATCTGAAGTTATACAATCAACGTTACCCATACGTTCTAATGCTTCTCCTGATTTAATTAATACACCTTGTTTTGTTGCTTGTCCTATTGCAGCCATAATAGCTGTAGGAGTTGCTAAAATTAATGCACATGGACAGAATACTACAAGTATTGTTACTGCTCGGATAATTTCTCCTGTTATGAAATATGTTACTATTGCAATTGCTAATGCTATAGGTACTAACCAGGTAGCCCATTTATCAGCAATTCTCTGTGTTGGTGCTTGTTTTTCATCTGCTTCCTGAACCATTCTGATTAATTTTTCAAGTGATGAATCTTTTCCGACTTTTGTTGCTTTAATATCTATTGAACCATATAAATTTAATGTTCCTGCAAATACATCATCATTTGTTGTTTTATCTATTGGTAATGATTCTCCGGTCATTACTGATTGATCTATGGATGTATCTCCTGATAAAATTATTCCATCTACTGGTATTTTTTCTCCAGGTAATACTCTTAGTGTATCTTCAAGTTGTATTTCTTCAGCATTAACCATTTTTTCATTTACAGTTCCATCTGCTGATTTAGTTATTAGTCTACCTTGTTGTGGTTTTAAATCTATTAAATCTTTAAGACCTTTTTTAGATCTTTGCACGGTATATTCTTCAAGTAATGCACCTAATGCCATTATAAAACATACTTCTCCTGCTGCAAATATTTCACCTATAATCAGTGAAGCTACCATAGCCATACATATTAATAGTGCACTTGAAACCCAGTGTTCATATACTAATCTACTAATAGCTAAGTATAATAATGGGAGACCACAAATGACTATAGTTACCCACGCCGGATCTAAGTACCATGGGATTTTTGTTCCTGTGAGTACAAAAAATAAACTAATTGCTAAAAATATTCCACCCACTATGGTCATTTTTAGTCCTTCTAAGAAATGCATTGTTTCTTCAAATTTTCCCATATTTTACCTCCTAAATTTTAGAATATTTTATATAATATCATGTTAATTAATACTATAGTAATACTAGTATTTAAATAAATTTACTAAAAGGTAATACTTTTGTAATACTTTTACTAAAAATAAACAAAAAAAAGTATTAACAATAAAATTATTACAAAAAAAATCGAGAAAAAAAAGAAGTGAAAAAAAGTGTCTAAATTGTATCTACTTTAAATTCCATACAATCCCTAGGAATATCATCACTATCAAAATAAATTACACAAACAGTATTTATACCCTGCGGTAACATATGTGTTTCCATATAAATAGTACTTTCATAATTAACTATATCAGACTCACCCATTAACTCATAATTATAGTAAGCACGTAACTTACCACTACCAGAATTTAATAATTTAGAGCCGGTTAAATGATATGCTTTAAAGATTATGTCACCTATTCTTTTAGTAACATATTCCTTATCACCTGCTAAAGTCATATTTTTTACCTTGTTAACATTAGCATTTTGAACAAATATCATTCTTCTATACTGTTTATACATTTCATAAATACTAGGATCATTATTATCTTTTGATAAACCTACATATTTATCCATTTCAAGAATCTGTTCTTCTATAAATTTATAATAACTAGGTACAAAAGTTAGTGAATTACTTTCAGATTTATAATCTGCAATTAATGATTCATTTTCATGGAATAAAACTTGAACATCATAGTTTTTAATTATGTATTCATCCAATTGTTTTATGAATTTATTATTTTTAGCAAGCTCTTTATATTCTTTAGTGAATTTAAATCCAGAATCATTCTGATGTATAAAGTTATGTCTAACAGGATTAAGAATTACCTGCATACTAGGACATTTTTCTTCTAAAAAACCAAATAACATTTCACAACTTTCATAGTAACGTTCTAAAAATTCTTCTTTATTATCTTGGATAGTTATTTCAGAGTTTACATTCAAATTTTTGTAAAAATCAGTATCCTTTAAACTAGGATTATTAGTCACAATTTTATCATTAGCATATAATATTCCTAAACATGCATCATTATAGTTATCTATGATTAAATAATCAAGATTAGCTTCTTCTATATCTTTTAAGAAGCTCCTGTTGAAATCATTTTTAATTTCATTAGATAAATCAGCATTTTTATCATTTTCAGGAAGTATTTTTATGCTTTCTTCATCATAATCAAAAGGTGATTGAACTGCACTGATAATTGAACTTCCAGTGATATCTAATCCAAATTCAAATATATCATCTAAATCCGGATTAACCTTTGAATTGAAAACATCTCTGCTAGGATAACTTCCAAATACTCCAATTTTAATACTCATGATTAAATATATGATTTTAATATATAATAAATATT
>SUTP01000113.1 GCA_015062815.1 Methanosphaera stadtmanae
AAGATGAATAGGATAAGTTTAATTTAAAATGTTTTGAGTATTCTTTAGAATACTCCTTTTTTTTTCATGTGGGAGTTTGTATAATTCTCTATTTTTAATAAAAAATTCAATAATTGTCCCTTATTTTATAAATGAGGAAAAAATAGAAAAATGAAATCCAACTACTGTTGTAATGTATAAAGATCTTAATCAATTTGTAATTTCATGAAATTTATTTTTCTACCATTTTTTATTCTTTCACTTATTTCTATATCTTTTTCGGTTATTGGGTCATCCATTTTTCTTATAAATCTTTCTGCATCTTCTCCTTCGAGTGTTGGTGTTGGTGCAATTGAATTTCGAACTCTTTTTGTCATGTTGTTTTCTCTTTAAATTTTATATTTTTAATTATTTTATATATTTTATTATTTATTTTTTATTATCATAATTATTATCATTAATAAATAATATACGTATGTATTAATAATGTTTTGTCAGGTAGAATTATGATTAATTATATTAGTAGAAGTAAAGTTGATGCTAAGGAAATAAATTTTGAAGATGAATATGATATCAATGAATTCGACTTTTTTGTAGGAAACATGGATGATGGTTATTTATTGGATTTTTTGAAGGAGAATTATTCTTATATTTATGATGCGATGCTGGAGGAGAAATATGAAATTGAAGAGAAGTATTGTGTTGTATTTCATGAGGTGGTCTTTGATGATAAGGTAGTTGGGTTTTACACTTGTGACTATATAATATTGGATAGGATAGAAAAAATTAGTATTGATGAGTTCTATGTAGTTCCGGAATACAGGGGTAATAAGATATTTATTGACACGTTAAAGGATTTAATTAGAAGTAATGAATATGATAAAATTGTACTAAGAAATCCATCACGTTTAATAATTGAAATATTACTTGAAAATGGTCTTGCAAGAAGATTTTCTAGAAACTTAGTAAGAACGGGTATTAAACTTTCAACAAGATTAAATAAAATAGTTAAAAACAAGAAGCTTAATAAATTGTATGTTAACTTACCTGATGATGTAAGTCAGATGACTTATCTGGGTAATGTATATGATATGAATATTAATTCAATAGCATTTTATGATTCTATGGAAATATTCTCGTTGTATGATGATATTATAGTTCTCTCAAGTCCAAGAAGATGTGATTATCAAAAGTATCATCTATCCAAAAAAATTAGAAGTATTGATAAGAGGTATGTTAAAAATATTTATAAAAACATACGAAGCTCTTGGGATGAATTACAGGACTTCCAGGAGGATGTTGACAGTCAATTAGGTAAAAAAAAAGACGTGGATTTTTATCTAGGTTCTTTAGATGAACTATCAGTTATGGTTGAAGTATTGATGGAAGATGGCGTATTGACTAAGGATTCTTTTATAATCATTAAGGATAAACTACAGCAGGCATTGGATTCTAATGAAATATCTTTTGACAATATTTTCACTCGATTCCTTTATCTTCTTGATAATCCTGATAAAGAAGCAGTGGTAACAGGAAGTGTGAAACAGGGATATTGTCCGTATTGTAATGAATCAGAATTTGAAGAGGGAGTATGTGTTATCTGTGGATATAACTTGTTTGATAAGAAAATTGAAAGTATAATGCGTGAGCTCTCAGAAAGAATTGATTCGCAGACTGGTGTTTATAAGTCATTACTGGATACAATAGATGAGGAAGGATTAGATAAGCAGACTGTAATTAATGATCAAATAGAAATATCTGCCTGTCAATTATTAAATTTTCTAAGTCAACAAAGTAATTATAGTAGTCTTCCAAACTTTGATGATAATAATAAGGTTAGTGAGCAAAGATACATACAATACTTAAAAGAAAATGGTTATATAGAACTTAAAGAAAATACTAATAGGAATGATGAAAAAGAATTTATGGATATGTTAAGACAAACTGGAGGTATACCTTCACTAAGAGCATATAAATCTCATATGCATAGGGATTACATATATAAAATAACAAAAAAGGGAAGAAAGCATAGTATTCAAAACAAAGTTGCAAGGATATACATTGACAATATAATTAATTTACCATATTACAAATTCAAGAAATTCTATCAGGAAAACAAGGATACACTTGAAGAAATAGAATTGTTAAAAGAATATGCCCAGATGGAAGAGAATGAAATAATCAAAAAAATGGATATTGAAGAATATAATAATCTCTGCCTTACAAATATAAACATTCTCACAAAAGAGGATAATGAAGAATTATTAATTAATTTAATAAAATCATTAATATGTAGATTAAACTACTATTTACTATCTTTAGATAATGAAAACTTTGCAGAAACACCAGTTGATGCATATAATGAAGTATTTGTCATGGAATACGGGTATTTAATCGATGACTATGATTATGATGTCTTATTTGAAAATGCTTTTGAATCAATAGGAATTGATAAATTAAAAAATAACAGGGAAATGTTATATGAAGATATAAAAATGATATTAAATGAGGAAAATATGGGAGAATTAAATAGAAGTCTTGCAATTAAATATAGACAATTATAATTCCCATAATTTATTTTCTTTTAAATAAGAATTATTAGTTTCCATAATATTTAAGGATTCTTTTAAATAATATTAAAAACAATCCAGCTGTAGTTATTTTAATCTTTAAACCCTCGAATCAACAGTACTAAAAAGTAGAGTAGTTTTTTATGAAGGATGAAAAAACCAAAGAAAAAGAAAAACAATTAATGAAGGGTTTCCAAGTTTTCATAAGAAAAACTCAATGAGGAATGTTGGGCAAGTGGAGTGATATATGCATTAGGACAAATAAATTTCTTATTTGATAAATCATTCCAACTATATTTAATGCCAGATGATATTTGCAGTTATTTTGGAACAAAAAAAAATCAACAACATCAAAATAAGCTAGAGATATTTGTAAAAATGTTTAAATTATAAATATTTGATGAAGAATTCAGTACTGAGTATATAATTTCTCAAATACCAAGGTTTTATTATGACTCCCTGAAGGTTTTATAATTCCATTATATTCTGTGATAATATTATTCAAAAATAAAATAATGATGGTGAATATTTTGAAAGCATATGATATTAAAGTTAGATTAGATAAAATACGTCCAATTCATTGGAGAGATCTGATTATACCAGCAGGCATATCTTTTCATGATTTATATTATATAATTCAAGTTGTTTATGGATTTAACTATAATCATGATTATAAATTTACTTTTAAGGATTTGGATATTGTTATTGAAGGATTAGGTGAGGGTACTCCTGTTGTCTATATAAAAGATTTGGATGATTTTTATTTATCCTTTTTATATAATTTAGGTGAGTATTTTATAATTGATGAGTTTTTAGAAGTCTATGATAAAATTAAATTAGAAATACATACAAGAGATAAATGGGAATTTACTATTGAAATCAAGAAAGTTATTGAAAGTGAATATTCTTATCCTATAATAAAAAGATTCAAAGGTGATTATAATCCCGTAGAAATGGTTTGTGGTAAATATGATTTCATGGACATGTTATATTTATTAGATCATCCTGAAAATAGAGATAAAGAAGAATTTAGTAGGGCAGATGCTTACATGGAAGATTTACAAAAATTTAATATGAGTAAATGTCAATAAAGATTACAAAGGGATTTTGAAAATTATTTTAATAATGATTCTGATAATGAAAATCTTATTAATGAGGTTTCTGATGAAGAACTTGAAGATGAAGAAAAAACTTTTCCACTTGAACCAACAACTATAGCAAATGTAAATTCAAAGGTATATGATGCTGAATTAATTGGAGAAAATGAATATGGAGCTGTATATCTTCATAAACCATTATTTGGAGGTGATTTTAAAAAGGTAGCATTTATAACTGGTATGCATCCATTAGAAAGTAAAGCATATAGAACAGTATTTGAAGCAATTAGCTTATGTCGTGATAGCTTCATTTCATTTAATATATATAATATAAATATAAATGAAGAGTTTGTAAATGTAACTGGTGTTGGTGAAAAGTTAACTGAAGAATTTATTCTCCCTCATATTCTGGAAAATGAATATGATCTGGTTATTGATGTTCATTCAACTATTCAGGAAGTAAATGATAATAGAAATTATTCTAGTTTCATTTTTGCACCATTTAATCCTGAAATAGAAGAATCATTAAAAAAATTATCTGATACATGTAACATATATTATTTCCAACCTGAAACTTATTCTGCACCACTTTATGTTCAGAAAATTATAGATAATAATATAGATTTAATATATTTCGAAACATCTTCATATAATCCTATGAGTATATCATATATGAGAACTAAATGTCTAATTGATTTAATTAGGAAGTTATACGATTAATAAAAGATGTATTATGCTTAATCCTCTAAATCCAGATTTTCCAGAAAAATAATAATTTTTGAATTAAGAAAGTGTTTTCAAGTATAATATTAAATGTGTTAAAAACACGTACAACTCAAAAGAAGTAATAAGAATCAGGATAATCTTCTTATGAAAACACTCACATCTATTAATCATGGATTCATAAATTACTTGTTTTCCCTGTTAATATAATTTCTTGGATATACATAATATAAACTGAGTTTTAGATAAAATTCAAAACAAATATGGGTGTAACTCAGAAACAATCCGGTGTTGCTGGAGTTAACTCATTATTCAACCAGTACAATGTCAAAAATATAAAGTTATTATTGTTACGGCAGTCAAAAATGATAAGGGCAACCATATAAACAGTGGTAGGATCTCATATAGCGTAAATGGTAAATGGATTGGAAGTGTGGATGTTAAAAATGG
>SUTP01000038.1 GCA_015062815.1 Methanosphaera stadtmanae
AAATGAAAAGAGTATTAACTATTATTATTTAGTAATACTTTTTTCTATCAAAAAATAGTTTTGTCAAGTACTCAAAAGTGTTAATATTGTTACGTATATTTTTACAGTGATTAAAGATAATAATATTAATATAATAGCTAAAACCCCAATTTCTTTTACGAATAAAAGTAGTATGACATAATACATGTTTTCTAAAGTATTCACACTCCTTAAGAATAGCATCCTTAATAAAACAAAACTTATAATGATCTTTTTCATAAGAAGTTAAAGACTCATATTCAACAGCAACCAAAAAATAAATTAAGAATTTACAACAAAATAATATTGAGAAGGTTGTTTTTCGGTTTCATAATATAACATATCACCTCACTTACCTTATAAAGCTTTATATAATTTCCAAATCATAAATAAAAAACGTATTACTTATAAAATTCTAAATCTTTTGATAAAAATATCAAAATAACCAGAATACAAAAAAAATAATAACCCCCCATTAATAAACTAAACTGTTGATAATAAGATAAACACTTATAAAACTACTATAACACTTAAATAAGTGTGTATTTAATTAAAATAACCTAATTACTATTTTTACAAAATAATCAACCATAATATAAAAAAAATAGCTAAAAAATAATCAATCATTATGGATTTAAAAAGATTACAATCCAAAAAAAAATATTAAATTTCATAAACTGACGGCATTGAGTATATTTTTTCTTTAAATGAAAAACTGGGATTATAAAAAAATATATAAAAACATTATTTATATGCATCATCATGATGAGCATAACGAACAAAATCAACAGTTTTCCTGTCAGGAAAAACTTTAAAAATCAATACAAATGAATCATTAACATGAACACGGCAATATCCTTGTAAAGGTTTTTTCAAAGGTTTATAATGTTTTGGATTTAATTCAACTATCTCTGCTATTTGTTTAATTTTCTTTTTAAGATTTTGTTGAGATTGTTTATCATTTATTTCATTTATATCTTCTTAAAAACCTTCTTTAAATGTTGTTTTATACATTTTATCAAATCAGTCGAATAATTGATTTAAATCATTGATTTCTATAGATTTTTGTTTTTCTCTATCCTTTACACTTTTGATAAAATGTTCATTAAAGTGATATGAATCCAATTTATCTTGATCTCCATATAAAATATCATGAATAGTGTTATTCAATGGTTCCATAGATTTTTTTGCCTGAGTTTCACCAAAATCTAATGGAAGATTACCTACTCTCATAATAGCTTCATTTTTTTGCATCCATTTATTCATGATATCACCTCAATGATTATTAATCATATATTATATTTATTAATATTAATAATTATGTCTCCTAAAGAATTGTGGATTTAAAGTTTTATCAAAATAATGTTTATGTTTAGTCCATATAAACCCATCACCTTTTGTAATTATTGCAACATCCACATCTCCTCCAACAGTTTCAAGATTATCTTGGACTTTCAATTTCATAGATATAATATTAATTAATGATTCTGATAAATTTGCTAACTCTTCTTTAGGTAATGACTCCATTGATTTAATGATTGGATTATGATTTTCTTTTTTTAATTTATCTATAAAAATAGAAAAATCATAACAAATTTTATTTTTTTCATCATTTATTTCATTTAATTTAAATGATTTTTCAGAATCAATTATATTACTACTATTTATAACCTGAATTAACTTATCTGAATACTCTTCAATAATGTTTGTGAAATAAGTAATTATTTGAAAAGAAGTAGAATCCTGAATTCCATTCAAAAAGTTAGTTATTGTATCTACTTGTGCAAATAGAGTTAAAACAACACTAGTTTCATTATTAACAGAATTTTCTTTGATATGTTCTATAACAAATGAATTATCTATAGTAATAATTTTAAAACTTATTGAAGAAGGGAATAAATCATCTTGATTAAATCCTGATATAACCACACCTGTAAATTGATTATATATTTTATTTTCAAAAAATATTTTTTTTTAGTAATGTTATATCATCTGAATTACTTACTAATTCTTTGACTTGCTCTTCAAAATAACTATCAAAATCAACACTAGTAACCTTTTTTATGTATTTATCCAAATCAATAGAAAGATTTTCAGGAATGATTTGATGTAATATATTTCCATTATTTTGTATTTCTTTCTTAAAATCTTTTACAAAAAAATCAATTTCATCTTTTATTGACCTGAAAAAGAGTTGATCATTACATTCACATATTTTTTTTAAATATTGTTCAAATGCTGTTTTAAATTCGTTAACTGTAGTGTACTGTTTTTCTAGTGTTTTTACTTTTTCTCTAAAATCTTTAATGATTGTTTCCATTGGGAAATTAAAAAAGTTTGCGTTACTGTATATCATTATTCCCATTGGAGGATTATTAGAAAGCATAAATAACTTATTTACTCCTTCGTAAGTTTTTTTATTACTTACTGTAACTACACTATCTGCTGCCATTGCAATTGCATTTGGTGTCATAATCAATATTTCAGATGTCATGATTATTTTCCTTAAAATTTATATATTTTTAATTTTACTCTTTTTAATAATATTTTATTGTTTGATATATTTATCTTTTAAGTCATACTAATTATACTAAAAGTATTATAATTTATACAAAAAACCAATGCAGTTATATTAATTGGAATAATTGTAGTGGCTGGAACATCACTCATACCAACTTTAACAAATAACACAACAAATAATACAACAGTAAATAATAAAACAGTTAACAATTCAATAACTGAAATAGAAAATGCAAACAATAGTTCTGCTCAAACTAATACTCAACAAAGCAGTTCCAGTAGATCACAGAGTAAAAACAGTAAAAGTAAAAGCAACACAGATTCTGGTGATAAAATATACACAGATACATTTACAGTAAGTGCAAATGAAAAAGGACAAAATGAAGGAATGGAACCTGGAACATATAGAGCAACATATAGTGCTAAACAAGGTCCGATTTCAGTTGAAAAAATATCTTAGAATACTTTTTCAATATAATATTTAACCCCCATATAACTTTTTTATAGTTTTATTTATACGAAATAATTCAAATCCATTGAACATCCACTCTTTTAGAAAATAGGGATTATTTAAACAATATATAATGTCATTTAAATAACAAAGAAATTAAAACAAAGATTTTTAAATAAAAAAAAAGTTAAAAAAAATAAATATTAATTAATATTTATTATACCAAATAATTTTGGTATTTTCTTATCAGAATCTACTGCTTTGCGACATAGATAAGTGTCTAATATGAAATATAAGTTTAATATTATTCCTACAACAAGCAATATTAATGTAATTGTATTTCCATTTCCTATAAATTGTATGTAATTAAGTATGGATGTGATAATATATGATCCTGTTAAGAATGGTAAATTTACTGCTGGTACTAATACTGATAAAACTAAGCCGATTATTAAACTTATTATGAATTCCATTAGGAATCTGTCATGTAATCCATTATATGAATTTCCAAGTCCCGTACAAATAAAACTGAATAATATAGCTATTATACTTGATTTATTATCTTCATTGATATCCCATTTACCAAATAGTTTTGGTATAGGCTGAGATTTATTGATTGCTCTTGTACAAATGAATGAATCAAATATAAAGTACAAGTATAATACCAATACTATGATTTCAAATATAAATGCTATTATGGTATTTGACATACCAGTATATGCTAAAAGTATTGCTATAAAACCAACTAGCCATGATATTATAAATTGTATACCAAATCTATGAAAAAGCTCATTATATGCATTTCCAAGACCTCCATATACAAATATACTAAGTAAAACAGATATAACAAAACTTTTTTGACCATCTTCTTCTATGATTGAAACTAATCTTTCTATCATGGAAAATCCTCCATTGATTAAATATCTATTACTATTTCATTTAAACTTCAAGGTTTATTTCATATCCACCCAATTTTTTACTTATAAAATTATATATTACTGTTACAAGTATCATGTATAAAATAACACTTATCACAACAATTAATACATAAATAAGTGTGAAATTAATAAGACTTAATAATAGTTGTAATATTATTAATGGAATACCTACTGTTATTATAAAATTTTTTATATATATCTTATCTAGACTATATACATTATTAGCAATATTGGACTTTAAACCAAGTTTTAATGGATATTTGCTTGAAATTAGATTAAATAGAATTATAAATAAGAATGTAAATATTAATGTAAAAATTAAAAATATTACATCAAATCCTAGCAATAACCGTATGAACTCCATTAAGTTAATATTAATTGAAGGTGTTAAAGCATTTACAAATAAAGTAAAATCATTAGTGTCAATATTAAAACTTATAATAAAAACTAATACATCCATAATCAATAATTCAATTACTGAAATAAACATAATTATTTTCAATGAACTATAATGAATTTTATTAATTTTATTATCTTCATTTATATTAAATTTTATTCCACTTATTTTAGTAGATAATTTATTATAAATCCATGAAAAGATACATGATATTCCAAATACAATCACACCTATAATCAATGATGCAAGAAATATTCTAAGTATATCAATAAGAGAACTTATTACAATATTTCCCATAGACGTATAAATCGGTAAGTTAATAGAAGATATCTTTAATACGACTGTAATTATTGCAAAAATTAATGATAAGCTAACGAATAAAAAATAATTAATTTTACCAAAAGAAACAGAATTAATTTTTTTAAGTTCAAATGCTTTATAATCATTAAAAGAAGTTTCATCAGCAGAATCCTCATCTGATGTGACTACCTGAACAATTCTTGACAAATTTTCATCTTGATTAGATAAACGTGAACCGCAAACTCTACAGAAATTTATATCATCTTCATTTTCTGCACCACAATTTTCACAGGAAACCATTTATCCTAACTCCTATAATCTTATGTTATATGTTCAAAAAACTTTAATACTTTTACTATCTATTAAATGGTATATATAATTATGTTTTAGTTTGAAAATGAATTGTTTAAAATCATTCATCAGCCCATTTTTCTATGAATCTGATACATTCATCTTTTAATTGATAATTATTTGGATTATTTAGGTAACTAAATAAAGTATTTGCTCTAATCACAAAATTTAAAGATGCAAGAAGTATATTTAAATGGAATTTTATATCCTGTTGAAGATATTCTTTTTCCAGTATTTCATCATATTCAGACAGGTAATTGTAAACAGATGTGGCATATCCATATATTTTATCCAAGTTTTCAGTTAGTTTAAACATGTTATCTTTACTGGACTGATTGACGAATTTTGTTTCCAACAATTTTTTAGATTCAAGGACATTTTGTATAGTGGTGAATGCTTTATTTACTAAGTATTGTAATTCAATACTTTCAATTTTTTCCTTATTTTCGTATTCATATACAGGTTCTTCAAGTTCTTCCAAATCAAGTAGAGATAATGCAATAATTTCAAGATTTTGATCCATTTTAGATGGTAAATATGCTTCAAGTAACAATCTGACATTCATTAAATTATTATAATTTAATGATAATTCTTCTATATAGTTTTTTAGACCCAATTCCTTGATATGTTCATCTGATTTCATGTATAATTTTCTTAATTTATTATTTTCCCTAGTTAAAACTTTTTTAAGTGTTTTAAGAAATTCTTTTTCCAGTGCATCTCCAACTTCATCTGTTATAGAGTCTATTATACTTAAAAAGTAATCCATATCATCTATTAAACCCTTTATTGCATCAGGTAACTGAGCACCAGTTTCAATATCTTTAACATATTCCATTGAATCATCAAAATAATTTATTATTGGTTTTGAATTAATAAAACTTAATATATCATCTTCAAGAGTATCTTCCTCATTTTTAAATAGATTTTCCACTATTTTAAATGCTTTTGTGAAAATTGCTATTATATTAAATGTTTGTGATAAATATTCTCTTAATTGATTATCTGTAGGATTATTCATTATTTTGGTTCTTTCACTTAAATATATGTAAATTATGTTTAAAACCTGTTTTAAATTAGTTAAATCTTTTATAAATTCTTGATTTAATTCATCTTGATAATCCATATCAGCCAACATATCATTAATTAATTCTATGCAATCTAAAGTAACTTCATATGCACTTCTTATTATTAATTCTTCATTAGGTAAATCATAATCAAGTTGGGATGGTATCACTATGGAATCTACTTTTTCTAATGAATCTAATTCTGTTATAGCTATATCTCTTGAAGATGTATTCAAGTCATAATTGAGATAATTAATTATTAAGTTTAAAGTTAAATTTATCTTAAAATATTCATCACCTAACTCATCTAAAACTTCATTTAATTCTTCATTTCTTAAATTATTTTCAAAAATAGAATTTATCAGTATATTTGAATGCATCACATCTACATCAAGTTCTTCAATTACCTGATTTATGAATTCATGGTCAATTTCATTTATAGGTATTCTTTCTCTTAAAACATTTTTAATCAGTTCAATCTGATCAATGGCTACATTATACTCTTCAATCGTTTTATAATGATCTAATTTAGATAAATATATGATAGCTGTTTCATCTTCAAAAAGATTATGCAAATAAGAATTTTCCATAAATAATACCTCTATTATTAATTAGGTTAACATATGATTTAAATTATAAACTCAAAAAATTAGTTAAATAATATACTGTGAAACAATACTTTAAGATAAATTTTACTCAAATATATTTCCCAGTTGAAAAATTCGTAAAAAAAAATAAGATATGAAAAATAATTCATATCTCTCTAAGCATATTTTGGAAGAGCAGTTGAATTAGTATTAGCATTATAATACGTATTTGCTCCATTTGTAATTGATAAAGTGTACTCCCTATTAGATAAACTGGATGTATTAACAATTACATCTAATTTTCCATTACGTACAGTATAATTTGTTAAGAAAGATATTCCATTAACTTTTATAGTAATTCTTAAATCTTTTTGTACACTTTTATTTTTTATATCCACAAGTGTTGCTTGTACTCTTGTTTGATTTTTAGTTCTGTTTACATTAGTAATTTTGGTAACTACATCATATTTTGGTGTAGATTTTACACTTAATTTTTGTCTTAAAACTTCAAAATGACTATTAGCACCAGAAATTATTTCTACAGTATGATTTCCAGGTTTATAAATAGGTATACCTGTAATAGTTAAATTCAAAATACCATTTTTAACTGTGACTTTTTTAAGATAGGAAATTCCATCAAATTTAACTGAAACAACTATATCTCCATCAATAACTTCACCAGTATGTTTATTTATTACCTGTCCAGTAATTTTTGGATTTGAGAATTGATTACTGAGAGTTACTGTTGCATTAATGTAAACAGTTGCAGCTTTAACTGTCATTTTAGCAGTACCAGTTGCCTTATTATATATTTTATTGGAATATATTGCATCTACTGTATAAACTTTAGCAGTGAATTTAAATGGTAATTTACAGTTAAGTTCTACAACTCCATCAGATACATTACCAATAATATTGTGTTTATCTTCATCCTGGAGAGTTATACCATTAAGTTTAAATATAAGGAATCCATCATCTACATTAGAACCATTATGATCTTTAATAGTAGCTACTAAGTGTAAATAACTATTTACATAAGTTGTATTTACATTTAGTTCAACTGTAGCATTACGTTTATAAATTTTTACACTATTATCTTCACTTCTATTAGCCTGAACTCTACTTGTTCCAGTAAATATTGCTTGAACTGTAATATCTGGATGATTATCATATAACCAACCTGCATTTGCCTGATAACTAAGTGTAGCAATACCATTTACAACAGGTACTCTTATTTGTTTATCTGCACTATCTTTCAATATCTGATTATTTATCTTAAATGCAATATTACCTCCTGTAACTGCATTACCTTTACTATCGGTTACATGAGCAGTAATTGTAACATTATCAAGTGCAACTCCTTCAACAGCATCAACTGTAACTATTGAATACATTTTTACTATTACACTAGCATTAGCCTCAGATGAGTTGTATAACTGATCTCCTGAATAAATAACTGATATGTCATTATTATCCGGATCTACTTTGTTTGTTGAAGCATTAAATAAACCATTACTGTCAGTTTTTGTAGTAATATTTGATACACTGTTTATGGATATTTTTATATCAGCATTCTGTACTAGTTTACCTTCTTCATCCACTAAAGATCCGGAAATTGTAATATTTTCTCCCTGATTTACTGTATTAATAGTATCCAGATTTATATTAGTGTTTATTTTAGCAGTAACGAAAGTGGTAGTTTTATTATCTTCATTTCTATAATTATCACCATTGAAAACTACAGTAACATTATTATTGGAAGCTACACTGGTTTGATAATGATATGTGAATTTACCATTATTATCTGTAGTGACACTCTTAGCATCATCATTGTTAACAGTAACATAAATATTTACATTACTTACAGGATTATTATTTTCATCTGCTAATATACCACTAATAGTCACATTTTTACCTACTTTAACACTCTCAATATCATCCAATGTAATATTGGTATTAAGTTTATTAACTGTTAAATTTACATCTTTAGATGATGCTGAGAAAGTTTCGTTTCCCGCATAATTAAATATAACATTAAATGTACCTGATACTTCTGGAGTAATAGTTACACTGAATTTTCCATTATTATCAGTAGTTGTTTGTTCTGTTAGCTCATTAAATGTATAATCAATAGTTACATTAGGTACTGTCTGATTATCCTGAGTTAATAAAGTACCATTAATTATAACTGATTTATTAATCTTTGTAGCCTCAGGTATTGAAATAATCATATTCGTATCAATAGTCGTACTTATTATTTCTCTAGTTATAGTTGTCTGATTATAATATTCACTGCTATTAACTATTGTAGCTGTTATAGTTACATTACCACTTATAGTTGGAGTATAAATAAGTGTATCTGAACCAATTACAGTTCCAATTTCTTCATCATTCACAGTCACTAAAACAGGAACTGATAAATTTTGATTATTCACATCTGTTACTTTAATCTGAATTTCTGTAGGATAATAAGAACTAATTGTATCTTCTGTTGTTATACTTATTAAACTTATTTTTGCACTATTATTTTCATTAGTGATATCGGTTTGATTTGTAACAGCATCATTACCAGTTAATTCACCTTTATTAGATATTAATAAGTTATTTGTCACAACCATATTACTTGGATATCTGCCACCAACAACTGCATAAGTATCTTCACTAAAAATTGAATTATTAGTAATTGTAGTGCTTTCACCATTAGTGGTAACCTGACCATGAATTGTATTATTATTTATTACAGTATTACTTGTATCAACAGTTCTACTAGTTCTGGCTATAGAAATATTACCATTAATTGTATTATTTTCAATAAGAACATTTACTCCTTTCTCATTAGTAATATTACCATTAATTATATTATCATGTAAAGTAATATTTTCAGGATTAACCCTATTTACATCTAAATATGTTATTACTGAACCAATTGTATTATTGTATACTTCGGTATTATTTCCATAAATATTTAACTGATTAACAGTATTGTTAAATACAACTGCACCTGAAACAATACTGACAGTTAATTGATCTGCTACACTACCTTTAACAGTTGAATTATATCCGATTAATATAGTTCCCTCATTAACTGTATTATTTTCACAAAGAGAGTTTGGTGAAACTGCTAAATTAATTCTTCCATTACGCATAACATTATTATTTACTACTGTATGATTTAAATTAGCACCATTATCAGCATATGAAGAAGATACAATAGCTTCTCCTGAAAAAGTTATGTTATTATCTGCAATATAATTATTAGAACCTGTTATTGTAATTCCCATAGTAGCTGAATCATAATTTACAGGACCGATAACTGTATTATTAGTTATATTATTGTAACTGTTTAAAATAATACCTTGAGCTGTTGCATTGTTAATTACACTATTTTCATCACCAAAAGAATTGTAAAAATTTAGATAAATCATATTACCTGATCCACCAGAACTATTGATAGTATTATTTGTTGCTGTACAATATAATACTCTGGTAAATACTAAGGCACTACTTTTACTTCCAATAGTTGTGATGTTAGAATTTTTAACTGTTGCATAATTTGCTCCAGGCCTAAATGTAAAATGACCGGTACCAAAACCTAAATTTCCATTGGCATCAACAGTTACATTTACTCTATCAAATGTAACATGATCTGCTCTTACCCAGATTAGAGTATTATATACATTAATATCTGTGATATTAGTATATGAGGCAGGTCTGTCAATAACAAATGCATCATATGGAATGCTATTTTTGATATATGGGTCGCCTATTGGTGTATTGAGTGATATATTAGCATCATGTGTGGTTGATACTATGTTTACTGATTTGTTGATAACTATTCTGCTTTCTGTTAAATTTATTAATCCTTGGAAATCTAGTGTATCACCATCAGCTACTGTATTTACTAAGACTCCTTCTGAATCGAAGTAGTCTGAATAGGTACTTTGATTTATCACATATGTGTTTGATTTCAATTTATTATCTTTTTTATTTTCATTAGCTTTTTGATCACCTATTTCATTTTCTATAATTGTATTTTGATTTATATTAGTATCATCAGTAGTAGCCATATCTTGTGTTGTAAAATCATCCTGAAATGTTTGATTGGAATTTACATCTGTAGCACTGACTGCTGATATTGTAATTATTAAAATGAGTAAGGTCATTAAAAAGACTAATGTCTTTGAACTTACTTTCATTTATTCACCATTTTTTTATTTATTTGAAACTAATTGAAAAATCAATCCCATTATCTAAATTGAAATAAAAATTAATAAATTAAACTTTATAATGATTAATTTTTAAATTAGTGATTTATATTTTATTTAATTAATTTAATATATTTTTCTAAGCTAAAAATGAACGTTTTACTTTAATTATTTCCGAATTAAAGCTTTGTTTAAATCCAGTTATAACATTCAAAAATTGAAAGAAATTTATAGAGACTAACACATAAATAATAATTACTTAATATTTAGGATATTGAAAGAATGGCTTATGATATTAATTATTATAATGGTGACAATGCACATAAAGATACTAAAATCATTGAATTAAAAACTAGACGGGAATGCTTGCATGATGAAGAAGCCCGATTAACCAGGCGTTTAAAGGCAATACATAATGAAATTAGTGTTATTGAAAATGAAATCAGAAAACATAGCATTAATCCATATAAAGCTTATGAAAGTCTTGAAGAAGAAGATAAACTTAGATATCAAAGAAGTCTTTTAACATGGTACCGTGCTTATATTAATTATTTAGCAGATCCGTTTGGTGTTCCTAAACCAAGCAGTGAATTTACTAAGAATATTTGTAATTTACATAATCTTCATGAGGACATTTTCAAAATGCTTATTGATGAACATAGAGTAAGTAATGATATTAAAAGACAAACCATGTACTATGATGATATTGAAGAAAATATGTCTTATGATGATGCTGTTCGATTAATTAAACAAGCCTATCTTAATTATGATAATGGAACTCTTGTTGAAGAGGATAAACCCGTTAATATTATAGAAGATATTGCAGCAGTATATAATCTTAATGCAAATACTCTGAAAACTCTCCTAAATAAAGAAAATGATGGAACTATTTTCATCATTTAATACTTTTTTCGTTTTTACTTTTAAAGTAAAAAAATTTTATTAACTTAAATAATATTATATAAATAATAGGAGCTTGATATATGATTACAAAATATTTAAGTAATATACCTATATCCATAGGAGCTATAGTTTTAGCAATAGCTGCAATTGGTAATTTAGTAAGTTCTTTATTACCTTTTACAAGAGAAATATCTTTATTAATAGGATTACCCCTAGTATTAATCACTATTTCTAAATTAATTGTAATGCCAGGAACACTTAAAAATGATTTGAATAATCCTATTTTAGCCAGTGTTATAGCAGCATTTTCAATGTCGTTTATGTTATGGTCGATGTTTTTAATTCCCTACTTGGGTATAAATATATGTATAATACTATGGTATCTTGCAATAATATTGCATTTAATCTTTGTAATAAATTATATTATAAAATTTATTTGGAAATTAAATGTGAGTGATTATACAGCAGGTTCTTTTGTAGTATTTGCAGGCATACAAATGATTGGTATTACAGCACCTGCATTTCAACAGGAACTACTTGGAACAATAGCATTCTGGATTAGTTTTACATTTGTATGTTTTGTATTTATCATTGTTACATACAGATACCTAACAATAAAAGTACCAAAACAGTTACAACCAATTATTGGTGTATATGGTGCACCTATAAGTTTATGTTTGGTAGGTTATCTCTCCAGTGTAAGACCATTTAACCCAATATTTGCAATTGGCATGTTCTTACTTACAAAATCTTTGTATATTATGATACTGATAAAATTTGTTGAATACAGACATTATCCTTTTTATCCAACATATACAGGATACACTTTCCCTTTAGCCATCAATGCAACTACAACATATCAAATGATAACTCATATAGTTACTAATCCGACAATTAAAACCTTGATGAGCTATGAATTATATATTGAAATAATTATTGGTGTATGTATAATCTTTTTTGTATTATATAATTTCATGATAAATATATTCATTAGAAACTGGCAGGATAAAGACAAAAATTAGTATAATAATTTACAAATATTTAATTGTTTAATAAGAAGTAGTTAAATTACTAAGCGATATTACATGATTAATCAAATTATATACTTATTAATTGGAATAATTGTCTTAGCAATAATTTTTGTAACTGTAAGACATTATATCCGTAAATTAGATGAAAAATAGATTATATAACTTCTTTTTATTTTTTTGTTAATTTTATTGAAAAAAAATATGGAGAATTTGAATAAATTCCCAATTTTAATGAATATTATTTTTAAGCTGTCCAGCCACCATCAGCAGTTATTACAGCACCATTAATTAATGATGATTCATCAGATGCTAAAAATAATGCTATTTCAGCAATTTCATCTGCTTCACCAGTTTTTGGATTTATTTTAATGAAACCTTCACAATTTTGATAGCCTTCAGCGTCCATATTTGCAGGATCCATTGATGAAGATATTTCAGTGTTAACTGCTCCGGGTGCTATTACATTTGAACGTATACCTTGTTTTGCATACATCCATGCTGTATTTTTTGCCATTCCAATTACACCATGTTTTGATGCAGTGTATGCTACTCCACTTATTTTACCATATAATCCACCAATAGATGCTACTGTAATAAGTGATCCTCCACCATTTTTTAGCATTTCAGGTATTACTGCACGATATAATCTCATTGGACCTGTTAAGTTTACATTTATTACTTGATTCCATTTTTCATCAGTTATTGTTTCAACTTTATTGAATCCATCCATGATTCCTGCATTGTTTACTGCAATGTCAATTTTTCCATATGTATCTATTGCTGTTTTAACTATGTTGTCAATATCTTCTTGTTTTGACACATCTCCTACACAGGCCACGGCTTTTCCACCATTAGATGTAATAGAGTTTACTACTGATTCAAGTCTTTCTTTTCTTCGTGCAACTAATACTAATGATGCACCTTCTTTTGCAAACAGGTATGCCATTGCTTTTCCCATTCCAGCTGTTGCACCAGTTATTATTGCTGTTTTATTTTGAAGTTTCATATTTATCATTATTAATCATTATATTTTCTAGTATATAAATATAACATGACAATACCAAAAGATAAAACTAATCTAAATTAAAACCAATTAATTTAGTCCTACACATAGATTCCACAGCATATTTAACACCTTCTTTACCAACCCCACTATTTTTAAAACCACCAAAAGGCATA
This sequence comes from Methanosphaera stadtmanae, assembly GCA_015062815.1. GTDB lineage: Archaea > Methanobacteriota > Methanobacteria > Methanobacteriales > Methanobacteriaceae > Methanosphaera > Methanosphaera stadtmanae_B. The sequence continues at coordinate 13,948 of SUTP01000038.1, forward strand.
TTATCAGTTCTAAAAGTAGATGCTTTATTAACAAACACACTTCCTGCTTCTATCTGATTAACACACCTTAATGCATCATGTATATTTTCCGTGAAAACACCCGCATTAAGACCATACCTCGTATTATTAGCTATTTGTATTGCTTCATCAATATCTTTAGCTTCAATAATAGGTGCAATAGGACCAAATGTCTCATTACTAACTAACTCCATATCTTCTTGTACACCACTAAGAACTGTCGGCCAGTAGAAGTTATCCTTAAGTTTACCTCCAAATTCTAAGGTTGCACCTTTTTCTATAGCATCCTGAACAGCATTATCAATCTTCTCAACTGATTTATTGTTTATTAGTGGTCCAATATCAGTATTTTTATCCATAGGATTTCCTACTTTGAGTTTACTGCTTTGTTTAACTAATTTATCTGTAAATTCATCAATAATACTTTTTTCCACGATGACTCTTTTTACACCCATACATACCTGACCTGAAAATAGATATGCGCCATTTACTACTTCACTAACCGCCTTATCAATATTTGCATCCTCAAGTATTACTGTTGGATCATTACCTCCCAGTTCAAGTGTTACCTTTTTCATACCCGAATTATTTGCAATATGCTTTCCAACAGGTACACTGCCAGTAAATGATATTTTATCAACATTATCATCACTTAATAATATATCTCCAATTAATGAACCCTGACCTGTTATTGTATTTACCACACCATCAGGAAAGTGATTTGCAAGAATTTCTGCAAGCATTAAACCAGATAATGGTGCTTCCCTGGATGGTTTTAGTATAACAGTATTACGTGCTGCTAGTGCAGGAGCTAATTTATGAATAGCTAAGTTAACCGGATAATTAAATGGTGTTATAGCAGCAACTACTCCTAAAGGTATCTTTTTAGTAAATGCTATTACACCTTCACCACCAAGACCCGCATCTATTGGAACATTTTCACCATAAATTCTTTTAGATTCTTCTGCTGCAAATTTTAATGTTTCAATAGATCTGTCAAGTTCATACATTGAACCATTAATTGGTTTTCCTGTTTCTTGTGTAATTATTTTTGCTATTTTATCCTTGTTTTCTTTTAAATCATCACATGCATCACTTAATCTGTAGTATATTTCCCTAGAACTTAATGAGGTGATTTTATATTTAGCTTTATTTGCTGAGTTTATGGCATTTACTGTATCTTCTTTATTTGCAATTGGTATTGTATCAACAATGGAATTATTATAGGGATTTATGACATCCATTGTTTCTTTTTTCGATATATGTTTACCATTAATTAAGATTTCCATAATATAATCCTCTTTTAAATAATTGTATCCTGTTTAATTGTATATGAAAATTAGTTAAAAAAAGTATTCAAAAAAAAATATTTAGATATGAGGGGAATGAATTTTTTCATTAATCATATTTTAAAGTACTATTACAATAAAATTTAAGTATCTATTTAATCATAAATAAGCTTAATGAGATTTTTTACGAGTATGGGGTTAAAACGTTGAAAATAGAAAACATTACTAAATTATCAGAAATTATCAATAATTTTAATACTATTAACATAGGTTTATTTACAGACGATAGCAATCCTTCTTTATTATTATTTTTATGTAACTTAAAAGATGATTTTTCTTATCACAATCTTAAAGAACAAAATATTAATCAATTACCTAAATCCTCTATTAAATTTAATGTTTTACTAATTAACAAAAGTCTTTCTTCAAACAGTATTAAATTACTTTTAAATTATTCAAAAAAACATCAAATTAAACTAATTTATGTACCTACAAATATTTCTGATTTAAATTCTCATAAAAATTTTATTAAGGAATATGATTTAATTGTTGTTAAAGAATATAAATTAAAAAAGACATTAGAACAATTTAATGACAATATCTTATTTATTCCTAATAATTTAAAGGAAGAATATGAACTCATTAAAAAATCAGGACTTTTTGACCAAAAAGAATATGCTTTAAGATACAACCCATGTGTTGATGATAATTTTGATTCTATCTATCATTATTTAACTGTGGGATTTTATGAAAACTGCAATCCTTTTAAAGAATTAAATTTAGATATTTTTTTAAGTTCTTATCCAGAAATAAAAGAATATGATATCAATGCATTTACTTATTATCTTATTTTAAAACAGCTTTTCAGAATTATGGATTTTTATCCTTTTGATAATATAATTTATCATCCATCTTTATTTAGATTGCTTCTTTGGGATACTAAACTTCTTGAAGATATGAAGTTATATTTACAAAATGAATACAAGAATACTCGTTTTAAAATAAGTGAAGAATCAGACAAATTAATATTTAAACAGAAAAATCAACTTTCTAATTCCAAATATGACTATTTGATAAATCTTATATCTAAACCTAATCTAATGATAAAAAATAGAGTTACAGGCAAAAGAATTTTAAAAGAAATTAAAGATTATGAAGTTGAAATAACGGGAAATGATTTATTAAAGTTAGATATTCTTGGAGTTTATGATTTATATGTTCAAATAAATTTTTTACATAAAGATTTAATATTCCGAGTTAACTTTGATAATCAAAATAGTTTTAAAATATTAAAAGACTATGAAAATTGTAGAATTTTTGACCCATATGAAACTTCAGATAACCGTTTATCATTTATATATCATGAAAAAAGTTTTGTTATTAAATCCATAGATTTAGTAAATGAAAATGATAATTTATTTATTGAAGGAGAACTATCATTATTGCATGATTTAGACTTTGACATTGTAGAATTAGTAATGTTTTTAAATCAACCGGAAACAGTAAAAAAATATATTATCTGTGATTATGATAAAATAGAAAATTCTATTAAATTTAAAGCATTGATTGATTTTAAATATCGTGCTACTGATTTAAGTACACGTTTTAAAGTTGATATCCGTTTAAAAGATAATTCAGGAAAAATATTAGAATCATATATCCATAATGGAACTAAAGCTAATAATTTAAAAAATAATCTTAGAAAATATGCTAAAAAAAGTGTTTTCTTTGAAAGTTTCCATAGTAAATTTTATTCAGGTCAACCAAAATATATTTATGAAAAAATGCTAGAAATGGGATTAAACAAAACTTACGATTTTGTATGGGCTTATAAAGGAAATGTAGAAATTCCAGGTACACCTTTAATTACTGCAAGAGGAACTGAAAATTATAGGGAAATATTAGAGGCATCCGACTACTGGATAACAAATATTAGTTATCCATACATGAAACCTCGTGAAGATATTATATTTATACAAACAACACATGGTACTCCTTATAAACATATGGGATCAGACATAAAATCAGATGATGAAAATATTGCTCGTGGAAGAGTTTTAATTGAATCTCCTACCTGGAATTATTTAATATCACCAAATGATTATGCTAAAGAAATATTTGCAAGATCATTTGAATAT
>SUTP01000114.1 GCA_015062815.1 Methanosphaera stadtmanae
ACCTACCCCACCGTTACCAGTAACGCAGTTTCAAGGGAGAATAACCCATACAACAAGGTTAAAAGTATCCGTTCAAGTAAATACTATACTAACACACACCCTAAACTAAATTTAAGGTGAGAACAAAATTAAAGACAATTGCTCGTCGCACATTAAAAAAAAAAGAGTTACCATTGCCATTTATTATAAATCATAAATCCATCTAAATCCATACATGTAACATTCATACGTTCACAAACATATGGAATTTTACGGGTAGGATGATGGGTTGTTTTTTCTCCACTAACTACTATTATATCTTCAACTTTACCTACAGCTATTAAATAAGGATCAGCCCAAACTTCTTTATTTATTCCATGATTTTGAAATTCAGTAAATTGTTCTAATTCTTGAAGAATTTCACAATATCTGTCAAAATTAGGACAATCACTCAAATCTCTAAAAACACCATAGTTTTTATCAATTTCATCCCATCTTTTTTTAATTCTATCATCTTTTTTACTTATCTCTCTTTCTACTTCGTTAATTGAAAAAAGTGTTCCCTTTTCAATCATGGAAATAATTTCGTCCCATAATGATGGAAATATTTTGGGATTATATTTATCCAAATCAATTAATATATTTGTGTCAAAAATAAACAAATCCATAAATTACACCTATATTAACTCATTAGCTAGTTCTTCAGTATGTTTTAATTTTAAGTTTACTGCTTCTGAAAATTCTACATCTGTAATAATATTATTTTCATATGCAGTTAAAAATAAATCCAAATACATTTTTCCATTATATTTAATCTGATTTTTAACTGGTGACCCTCCACCTTTTTTCTTTTGTTTAATATTATTAACTTTTTCCCATTCTTCTTTTTTAGCTAGATAAAACTGAGATGATGTTTTATGTAAATTAACTAACCTTAATAATATTGTTTCTTTGCTTACACCATATATATGAGATAACCTGGTTAATTCATCATCAGTCCAAGTATTGTTTATTTTATCTTTTACTATTTTTTCATTAAGTAAATAATTTTTTGGTACTAATATTTCTGCAGCTACTGTATTACAAAGATATTCCTTAGAATTATCATGATGAATATCACAAATTGCTTTATCACCTAGAATTAAATGACATAATTCATGAAATAAAGAAAATATTCTTCCATTTACTGAATCAGCACCATTTAATAATATAATAGGATATTCTTTATAGTATATACATAATGCCCTCATTTCATCTAATGAGACTCTTGGAACCTCAAAAACCAACACACCTAATTTATTGATTTGTTCTTTCCATTTATTCAAAAAATTGTAATGATTATAATCTTTACGATTATCTTTAGTAAAAATCCATGACTTTTGGGTTTCAACAGATATTTCAAGAATCTGTCGAATATATTTTGCTAATTCTTCTGTGCTTCCATCATTTTGAGTATATTTTGAAAAAATTATTTTAGGAAAATTCATATCTTCTAATAATTCAATATAATTTTTTCGTTTATAATTATATTGTCGTAATGCAATACTTAATTGTGGGGATCTTGTTTCAGTAGCTAATGTTTTTTTTCGGTACTCAATGAAATCAATTTCTTCTGATTTTGGAGGATTTTTTCTAAAAAAAAATGCTGTAGGTCGTTTAAATTGATTACTTATATCACATAATTGATTCCAAGTTGGATTTTTTGTTCCAGACTCCCATTCAACAAAATTTTTTTGAAGTTTAATAGGGAGAGTTTGGAATGTATATCCAGCATCTATTCTTGCCCATTTTAAAACTTCTGGATTAATTTTAACTCTTCCCATTTTATCACCATAGTATAATTTTTCTTTTTAATTTTCTTTAAATAAATTATTATAGTATACTCTATCAGAAATATTATATTAAATTAACTAATTCCTTGTAAATATGCTTGTTATTCTAGAAGTTGTTTGTATTCTTTTATCATTTGTTCTATGTTTTTCATTTGTTTTATTGTTCAGCATCTTTTTATCGTAGCAATTCTAATTCTTGTTTTTCTACACTAGTTATGTTATGATATATTATATCATCTGAAATGGTTAGACAATTCCTTGCAGACATTATATTGTTTCTTTAATTGTACAGAATTTAATTAAAAATAAGTTTGATGGGTTTTCTTTACATTTCATCCTTCAAGAAATCCCTGTTAATCCAGATAATACTTCTTTAATAAGTTAGTTGCAAAGAATTTTCTCATTCCATGTACATGAAAAAATCTATGAGTGTATTAACCCCTCCAAAATCACAATCATCATTCAATCTACGATATTTAGTCATGATTTGCTCTTTTTTGAATACCAAATAATCCATATTCAAGGGGTTAATTTTTGTTTTAGTAACGTTTCTTTAAGGTATATTAATATTGTTTTTGTTGCTTCAGTTGTGCAAAAAGTATAATAAGGTACATCTGTTTTTTCTCTTTGTATTCTCTGGTATGTACTAAATCATCTCTTCCATCTAATTTCATCATTACTTTTTCTATAGTTGTTTTTCATGATATTCTTGAGTTGCAGTTATAAAAAATATGATTATTGCTTTTGTTTTATTACTTGTACAATGGTCTAATGTTATTGTCTGAAATATTATTCTTTTGTTTATTTTTTTTGTCTTATTCCAAGTTCTTCTTCTTGATTTGTTTTTTATTAAATTTGAAAGTGTTTCTTGTTGTGAGACCAGATATATTTTTATACCTAGTGCCATTCTCTTATACTTCCTGGTTTTAAATTATGTATTATACCGTATTCTTTGAATAATTGATCTTTGAGTATGATATTTTTGTTATTTTATTTTTGTTGTGTGTTGTCATCGTATTATGTATTGTATAAACCAGTATAAAAGTTATCATTTCCTTTAATAAGATATTTAATATCTTCTTCGTCTGCGTCTATTTTTGAAACGTCTGATTAATCCATATAGAACTAGTAATATTAATGCTATGACAACAATCGGTAATGCATCTATTAATATGGAATGATTTACTTTTTCAAAGTGGTAACTTGTTGCAAAATCCATGTGCTCAGAAGCTGTATGGTTTTCTGTTATTTTTGCAAAGTTATATACTAAATCATAATATGATATGTAAGCTCCTTCATATTTTATGTAATTAGGTGCTTTACCATTTTCATCCATATATTTTTTAGTCATACCACCCATTTTCATGTAATCATAGATACTATATGAATCTTTTGTGAAGATGGAACTTTCAAGGGGAGAATCTGGATAAGCATAGTTTGATGGTTCTTTTAATCCATTACCATTTAGGTAGGAACTAGTTAAGTAAAGTAATTGTGGTGCGGAATATGAATTATAATTATTTTCGAATTTAGTTTCACCACTTTCCATTAGTTCTCTACTGGATTTGGCCATTTTTGATGGATGTAAGCTATGTGTAACTAATAAACTTTCATCATAATATTTATTAGATGAACCCTGATTTATCTGATTAACTATTTCTTGAGCTATATATCTGTTTATTTCATCATTTGAAGATGTGTATGATTCACCTGCACTGGGAAACTTTTGTAATGGTTGTATGTAATTAATACCTGCATTATTTAAGAATTTGCCGGGTGAGTTTATTCCTGCAAAATAATCTCCTGAATAGTTATCATCCCATGCTCGCCTAATAAATTCAGCATTGTCCAAATCAAAGTCTCCCATATTTACAAATATAATTTGTTTATTTATATTTGGCATGGCTTTTGACATAATTAGGAAATTTCCGGCACAATTTGCAGCAAAAGTTACACTTACATCAGCACTGGCTTCAATTGCTCGTGTTCCTTCACCAGGACTTGGTGCTTGATTGTCTATTATTACTTCTATTTTTCCACCACTTATTTCTTCAATGTAAGTTTTTACCGAATTTAATATGTCTAAATCATTATCTTCACTACCAATATGATCTGAAGTTAAGAATACTGTAGTGGCAGATGCACTTTGTATCAGTAATAATATTAAAATTAGACATGTGAATGTTTTTAATACCTGTTTTTTCATAAATATTTCCTTAAATCTTTCTTAAACATATATTAGTTAAGTAATGATTAAAAAGAATTTCTACTAAAAACTTTAGTTAATAAATGAATTATATTCACAACTGATTGAAAACGATTATACAAAGAAAAGTTTTGTTTAACTATAACTAAATAAATAATCAATTATATAAAGTAATGTATATAATAATATCGAATTGAAATATTTAGGTAGTTACTATGATAAATTTTTGTCCTAATTGTGGAAAACAAATCATTTCCCATGAAGCTATGACTTGTATGTATTGTAATTACAATTTTCAAAATATGGCTCAGGAAATAATTCCTGAAGACAGTATCCCCATACCATCAAACTTGAAATCATATATTGTGAACAATAATCAGCCTGTTAAAATAGGTAAAAACTGTATAATCTGTAATCATGAACTTTATTCTATTCATGTGAATAATCAAAATCATATAATATGTTTAACGTGTGGAATAGACTTTATTGAATTAAATGGGGACTATTATTTAAATAGTATGATGTATCAATCAAATTCTATCTGGAAATATTATCATAATCATACCTTTAGCTGGGACAAATGGAAGGAAGTATTTGAAATAACTAAGTTTGTACAAAACAGGCGTCAAAAATTAGTAGAACAGAATCAAATATCAGAAAATCTTTTAAAAAACTATAAAACTGAAATAAATAACTTAACTGATAGTAATTATGAATGTCCTTAT
>SUTP01000115.1 GCA_015062815.1 Methanosphaera stadtmanae
CCGTCATCAGATTTGATAGCACCAGTACTTGTTAATGCTATTCTATCATTAACTTTAATGTTGGATAATCCACTAGCTAATTTTAATCTGAATAAATGGCCCAATACTAGAATGGATGTTTTTCTTCTTCCACCGGTCATGGTAACTGGATCGTTAACAGCAATGCCCAGGATAATTTCATTTTGCTCATCAGTGTATTTTTTAACTGTAGGTTTACCAATATCTGAGTTCTCAGACAATGTTACTGCACTATCAACTGTAACCTTTTCACCTGAGTATTCATATCCCGGTGTCTCTCCTGTTGGAGTTGTTACAGTGGTTTCAGTAATGGTGCCTTCGTCTAAAAGGAATGTGGTTACTTCCTTTCTTTCTTCAAGTAAAATAATAGAATCTGCCATTATATATGTCCTCCACTTATATTAATTATTATGTAATTTATTATTTATGTTATATAAATTTCTCTATATAATGGCTACTTTTTGAAATGATATGTGAAGATTGACATTAACGGTTAAAGTTTTTAAAATAAGGAATGGAATAGAAATAAGCCAGTGAAATACAATATTGTTCAGGGTTTACAAATTGACTGTTTGTAAAATTATAGGAGGCTTATTTCTATCGGAAAACAAAATAGGAATTGTTTGTCTTCAATATAATATTTGTTTGTTATATATTTATAGATAATTAAATTGTTGTTTATTTATTTCCATATTCTTTTTTAAGTAATTCGTAGATTTCTTCTTTAATTTTTTTATCAGAACGTAAAACGAATTGTGGATTTGCAATTTTAATAACTCTGCCTTTATCATTATAAACAAAATTATTTCTATCTTGTCTATTACAGGAATCGCATTGTGGAATAATATTCCCAAATTCTAATGATTTATTAGGATCTTTATGTCCTTTTTGAAGTTGTGTTTTAATATTGGGATAATGAATATTTGGTTCGCCTTCAACAGACCCACATGTTGCACATCTATAATTATATTGTTTTTTAAGTGATTCCCATTCATCACCAGTTAAATTATCCATTCTTTTTAAATTGGTAAAGTTAGGATAATATTCTTTAACACTTATTAATGCATATTCTCCAGGTTTTACATTATAGTCTTCACATTCTTTATCGTGTCTTTGACCACTAATAATGTACCAACCTTTCTGTTGACCTAAATGTCTTGCCTGTTGTACATCATTTGGTCTTTCGCCATATTTTCCTAAAAAGTTAGTTAAATCTTCTTTGGATACAGGTTTTTGAAAATTAAGATATAAATAAATCAATACTAATGCATCTTTTGTATATGTATCCTTAGTTTTTAATCTAGGAAATTTTACCCCATATTTTTTTAAATATTTGTCATAATATTCTTTTAATTCAGAATAGGAATCCCACATCTTAGAATCATCAACATACATATTTATATCTATGTTTAAAACAATTTTTTATATATAGTTACAATAATATGTAACTAATTATGGATTGAATATAATGATTAATAGTGAATTAATGTATATATTAAAGAGTGAAATTAGATTACATATAATTTTATCATTAAATGAATTTCCAAAATCTCCAAAAGAATTAACAAATAAAAATTTTTATATTTCTCATATATCATCTAATTTAAAAGATTTGATGGAAAAAGGATATATTGTATGTATCACACCAAATATAAGAAAAAATAAAAAGTTTGCTCTTACAAATAAAAGTAAACTATTATTAGATAATTTTAAAGAATTGATTGATTAATTCATTTCATCTAATGATTTTTTAAATTCTGAGGCTATAGCTTTAGCAAGTAAAGGCGGTACTGCATTACCAACTTGTTTATATTGTTGACTATTAGATCCTTTAAACTCAACATAATCTGGTATAGACTGGAGTCTGCAAGCTTCTCTAACGGACATTACTCTATTACTTGTAGGATGTAAAAATCTACCTGGTGCACTTGCACAACCACAATTCCCTGTAATTGTATCTGCTGGTTTACTTTCATCTAATTTTCCATAAATATTAGGATAACCTCTTTTTAGTTTTAAATCATCTGGTAAATCCCCATGGTTTCCCCCTTGAGGAATATTTTTAATTCGCTCTATTACTATTTCAGAATGGTTAGGAGCTTTATGATTAAATAGTTTATCTGAATTTTTTCTACAATATTCTTGATACTCATTTTGAGGAGGAAGAGTATATTCTGTTGCAGATTCTTTACATTCAATTGTAGGTAAATCTGATAATGCATCTTTGACTGTTAAATATTGTTTTGCATTATTTGAATGAGCCATTAATGAATTTTTATCATGATGTGTTGGAGTAGGGAATTTAAAAGTATATTCATATTCTTTTCGAATACCCACAAAAAATATTCTTTTTCTTAATTGTGGAACTCCATAGTCTGCAGCTAGCAATACTTTTGATTGTACATTATAACCTATGTCATTAAAGATATCAATAAGTTCATCCTTAATTAATTCATCTTTACCATTTTTCATAGAAGCTAACCCAGAAACATTTTCCATTAAAAACATTTTAGGTTTTATTTTATCAACAATATCTGCATAAATTCTAACAAGATTATTTCTTGGGTCATCAATCATCCTATTTCCAACAGTACTAAAACCTTGACATGGTGGACCACCAATAACAATATCAATTTCGTTTGAATCAATATTATTCTCTTTTAAAAGTTTTAAAACATCAGTTTCATTTAAATCTTCATTGAATCCGATAGCATTAGGATGTGAGTTTGTATAGGTTTCTAAAAATTTAGGTTCAATCTCAAAACCTGCTAAAATTTCAAAATCTTCCATTTCAAAACCTAAACTTAATCCCCCTGCACCACAAAACAAATCTATACATTTGTATTTATTTGTATTAACAGTACCGTTATTATTTCCAGCTATATCACTATTATGATCCATATATTATCTCCAGATTCAATCATTTAATTTATCAATGAAAAATAGGATTGAATTGTATGTTTATATGTAAGTATATCATACAATATAAATATTAAAAGTATGTTGATGATCCTACTTTTCATTAATTAATATTTTATTTATTTTCTATTTAAATGTTACTATGTATATGATATGTATTTTCAATGTATGAGGTTACATATATAAATAAAATATTTTACAAAATTAAAAATAAAAAGAGGAAAAGAAATGAAAGATTATATTAGCAAAACAAAAGTAAATACAAGATTAGCTACAAGCATCCCTTCCGCTATTAGAACAAAATTTGATATTAAAGCAGGTGATGAGTTATACTGGGATATTGAAGATGATAAAATTATTATTAAGACAAAAGATTCTATTAAAGAATTATAAATTATACATTAAATCTTTCTAGAAGTATTTTTTTAAAGTAATTAGCCATCTCATCTTCCAAATTCATAATATAATTAATATCTTTAGCTTCTTTAATTTCATCATATAATCCATATTTTTTACCAAGGTCTAAAACATAATTACAATACTCTTCTGAAAAAAAGTCACTGGTATCAAAATTACGATTACTTAATTCATTGGAAGCACCGAATTTTTGAAAAAAAGTAATAATGTCGTTTACTAATTCATTTGTATCATTCATAATTCCAACTCCACCAATTACTCAATATTTTTAACTACATCCACACCTTTATCAGTATGCCTGTACAATCTACCTTTTCTAACTTCAGGATTAATGCACTCTACTAACTCGTGCGCTTTTAATTCAGATAAAACTTTTGAAATATGATTTTGTCTAATATCTGAATCTTTTGCAATCTGAGAAGGCATCTTAACCTCCTCCTCTAATGATTTCATTACCCTTAACCTATAACTTGAGATTTTAACATAGCTAATCTCTTTTAATAATTCATCAGGAATTTCCATCCTTACACCCCTGTTAATAGTATATTAACTTCTTACAAAATAAATTGTATCTTCATCATAGCTACTTAATGCATCATATGCTGCCTGAGTCATAAACCGGAATTTACCAAAGACACCATAATCAACACCCATATAAACAGGCCCACTAGCTTTTGCCAAATACATCTGTATGCTGCCTGAATGTTTTAATGGTATCACTGAATAGGGGTCAAGTGTTTCAGTATCCCAGGAACTGCCGTTGTATTCTTTAATAGCCATTAGTGAACTTGTACAGATGGCTACACGATAACCTTTGCTGACGCCAGTTGGTAATGTGGATGTTGTCTGTATCTTATCGACGGGGAGTTTCCATCCTGCTTCCTCATCACTACCCTGACCTGTTGCACCAGTATCGCCTTTAGGTCCTGTTGCTCCGGCAGGTCCAGTATCACCAGTTTCACCTTTAAGTCCAGCAAGTTGTTGTGGTGTGAAGTCTGAATATTCAAATGCTTTTCCAGTATCTCCTGTATCTCCTTTAACACCTTGAGAACCAGTATCACCTTTGAGTTCACTAAATGATATTGTTGATGAACCATCTTCTGTGGTGATTACAATCTGGCCAGTTACATGGTCAACATTAACGATTGGTGAAAAGCCAGCATCACCAGTTTCACCAGTATCGCCTTTAACGCCTTGAATACCTTGCGGTCCAGTGTCTCCTTTCTCCCCTTTAATGTTTCCAACGTTTTCCCATGATGTACCGTTCCACACATATAATGATCCGTTTACCAAATAGCTGTCGCCATCGTTACCTGTTGGATGATCATGTATCAGTTCCTCATATGTAGTATATGAACCTTTAATAGT
>SUTP01000039.1 GCA_015062815.1 Methanosphaera stadtmanae
TTTTTTTTTTTTTTTTTTTTTTTTTTTTTTTTTTTTTTTTTTTTTTTTTTTTTTTTTTTTTATTTTTTTATTTTTTTTTTTATTACAAATAATTTATCCACGAAAAATGTATATTTAAAATTGCCTTTTCCTAGTTGAATTTTTTTGTATCATTAAACATAATTTATACGCATTTTTTATATTAAATTAGCCTACATAGACTGGTCACCAAAAAATAAAATTCGGAGTTCCAATGATTTTATTTTAAAATTTATTCAAATTTATTAATTTTTCATGGAATGAAATATTTTCCAATTACTATATATTTAATGTACCAAACTTTCTATTCGAATTTGATAAAATTTTATGGTATTTGTAATTTACTGAAAAAATAAATAGATAAAAAAAAAAAAAAAAAAAAAAAAAAAAAAAAAAAAAAAAAAAAAAAAAAAAAATAAAAAAAAAAAAAAAAAAAAAAAAAAAAAAAAAAAAAAAAAAGAAAGAAATAAAAAAAGAAAAATAAATAAAATTCAAGAAAACATAAAATATAATATATATAAAAAAAAATTAAAATTTAAAATTCCAATATAAAAAATATATATAAATGTAAAATATATAAATCTTTGAATATATAAGTAAATAATTTAATGAAAATTAATTAAATTTAAATTTTATAGAGTGAATAAAGTAATAAAGTTAGAGATAAAAGAGAAATTTTAATTTAATTATACTTTAAATTAAAATTATTAATATATAAATATTTAGTATTTATTTTTCAAACAATAATGGTTATTATTGTAATTATTTTTTCATAATTTATGACTATAACAATATCCTTTATAATTTTTATATAAATATTTAATAAATTAATAATTAAACAAATAAAGTAATTAAATTAATATAAATTGAAAAATGATTAAACGAAGGATTAAGCACGATCTTTTTAAAACATTGATAATAATATCCTTTATTTTGTTGAAATTAGTGTTTGGTCAACAACAACAAGAAAATCAAAAACAAGAAAAAAATTCAACAGCAACCATTACAACAAATTTCATTCGTTTTGATCGTATTAATAATAATGTAAAACATATTTCTAGAGATGATTTATTAGATAATGAAAATAACTTGATCTACGTTAGTAATGATGTTGACATAAAATATTGGACGTCAGAACAAAAACAAGCTTTACAAAAAGAAATGGAAGATCTTGTTTATTCAAGTGCTTACCTGGAAGAAGCAAATGAAAATGATTTTAATTATTATTATAAATCTTTACTAAGTGACGAAGAAAGACAATACTATGATATTTTTAGTGGTAATGTTACTAAAAATCCGCCTGAATCTACTGTGACCATAGATTTTAATGCAAATACAGATAATAAAACTCTTTTTATTGAACAAAATAATGAATTTTCTGTAAAACTTTATACTGTATTAATTTTTGAAAATCCAGAAATATGGTGGTATGGGGATTATAGTAGAACAATATATAATGGGAAAAAGGTTACAAGTGAACCATTATCATATAGTTTTCCTGTTAAATATAATCTATTTCCCGAAGGTTCAAAGTTTTCTGGATATACACCTAGTAAAGTAGTTCTAATTAATAAGAGAATTGAGGAAGTAAAAAATAGAATTATGGCTGAGATAGAGAGATTAAATTTAACCACTGATTATGCAAAATTAAGATATATTCATGACTATTTAGTAATAAAAAATGTTTATACCTTAGAAGAAAATATAAGACATATAAGAACTCTTTATGGATCTTTAGTTGAAGATCGATGTGTTTGTGAGGCTTATGCGGAAGCATTTCAATACCTTGCTCGTCAGTATAATATTAATGTTATTTCAGCTATCAGTAGTACTCATAAATGGAATTTTGTTCAAATGACAGTGGGTGAAGAAAAGAAATGGTATATAGTGGATGTAACATGGGATGATCCAGGAATAGCGAATGAAGGGCATCCTCCTTCTGGTAGTGATAAAAATTTAGGACTCCAATATTTTATTACGGGAAGAACAGCTTATAAAACTGATAAAGCAAAAAAAAGTCATACTCTAGTATTTAATAATTATAATTCTAATTATACTGTAATAGAATATCCAACAATTGAGGAAAGTGATTATCAAACAAATGATGCAGAGAAGAATGAAATTAAAGTTGAATTGTTTAAGGAATCCATTTTATCTCTTAAATCAAAAAGTATAAGATATTAATAAAAAATCTTTTATTAAATGAAAATTGATATTTTATTATTATTAAATATTTAGCACTTTTATTGTTTTATATATATGAATATTTAATAAAAAATGATTTATTTTATACATATTATTAATATTTATTTTTTAATATATAAATTTAAAATAAAAGAATATATGCCTGATTGCATCGTAACAAATCATAGTCAATGTAGTTTAACAGAATATTCAATAATTTCAGATGATAATTCTTTACCCAATGGCTTAGAACTAAATAAATACTGTATTGACAATGATGATAATACTATATATAAAGGAACTACTTCTGCAGCAAGTGGTGCTTGTGAAATTGCATATGGAAATTCTAATAGAGATGAGGGAATCCTTGTTTTTGATATTACCAAATCAAATGTGACTACGATTGTTAACCCTAGTAACACTACAATTAGTTCTGATTCTCCAACTTATGTTCTTTTTGATTGTAGTTATGAAGACTGTCTTCCTACCTATGGTTATATCCATTTTGCAGATGATAATAAACTATTTTTATGTAATAGTTTTGGAAGTACTGAGGTTGAATCAGTCACAGATTGTAATTCATCTACCCTTGGTCAAGTGAAATATGATGATGCAAATGATTTTCAAATTTGTATATTAGATAGTGGTACAGTTGACGGAGATGGTAATATATCTTATACCTATTCATTTAAACCTGTAGGTAATTATGGACATTATTTAATTGATGCTAATGCTGGGGATGCTACAGGTACTTCAAAAGTCACCTTTGCAGGTGAGGAATACTCATCTAAGAGAATCATTAAAACTCAAACTAATGTTGTTGCTTTTTCCATGAAAAGTAATTTAAAAATTTAATAAAAATAAAAAATAATATAATTTATTAATTATTATTATTATATATATATATACTAAATATATAAATATATAAATTTTTAAAAACTAAATTATTATTATTATTTTTTTAAATTTTATATTTAATATACAAATATAACATTTGATTTTTATTATATTATATTGAATATTTTAAATATTATTAAAGATTTCCGTTTACCAACATGTGATACATCTTGTCAATTTGAAGGTACTAACACAAAAATAGCGAATGGTGCAGTATGTATTACTGATACCAATGTTATTTATTCCTATAAAGATAATAAATGTTCTATTATTGAATCTGGAATAAGAGTATTCCAAAAAATGGCTGATCTTAATACTTACAATGATGTAACAGATTCATTAGATAGTATTACTCTTTCTTCATCTGAAATAGATCCTCTCTTCATTTTGTATGAATGTTCGTCAACATCTTGTGTTCAAACCAGTGGTTATATTAAATATAAATTATCATCAGCTGGATCAAAATATGAGTTTATGAAATGTATTGTGCCATCTTCCACTGATGGTGATGATGATGATTTTAGTTCATTGGTAGGTTGTTCAAAATTAATTGGAGATAGTAGTGCTTCAACATGTGATGCTACTCGTGTTACCCATTCATCGTATTATTATGATGAAACGACCGACCCAGATTCACCTATTTTCTATTTATGTATGAACGTCAAAGTAGATAATACTAATACCTATCGCTATATTCCTTTTATATTTAGTGAGGAGGAACAAATAAAGTGGTTTTCTTTTCAAAATGGTGAAAGTACCTTTCCAAATACAGTTGTCGATGGGGATGTAGTTGTTAAAATAATGAGCCATTCCATCACTGTAGCTTCAAGTAAAAATATTTATTTTTATTTATTATATATGAATAATTAATATAAAATTTAAATTTATTTATAAATATTTTTGTTATTACCAAATAACCGTCTCCTTTATATATATATATATATATATATATATAAAATTCTAATTTGTAATATTTAATTAATATAAATATTTTTTTTTCCATAGCTATCACTGCGGGTTATCATATTAATAATGCTAGCGTATATGATAATGAAAATACAAAAAAAGATTCTTTAATCTATTGTTCAGATACTAATATCAGTAATTGTAGTGTTCTTTCAGCTTCTCCAGGTTATTATTTGAATGGTGATAGTGATAATGACAACAATCCTTTAATTTATTGTACAGATAATGATTGCAAAGTTTTTTCATCTTCTTGGAATGGTTATTATTTAAATATGGATACACATGACACTACTAAGCCAATAATAAAATGTTTAAATGGCAGCTGTATCTCTGAATCTGTTGAAAAAGAAAATTGTGGAACAGGAGATACAGATCAAAGTGTTGGTGGACTTATTAAGAGTGGTTCATCAATTAAAATTTGTATTACAGATTCTAGTAGTACTGAGATCAAAATAGAAACTAGTGTTACTGAACCCACTTATTCTTCTATTAATTTAGCGGACGCTAGTAACTTCCCAGGTGCTGAAAATTCGGGTATTCAAATTATTAAATTTTCAGGGGATGGCAGTGTGCTTCTTGTTGTTGATGAAACCCTTCCTACTTGCCTTTCTTCATCTTTAACAGGTAATACAGGCTGTCATGATTCCAATAATAATTTAGTAAAAACGTGTATCTTAAATAATAAGATATACCAAACTTTGGATACCGCTTGTTCTATTTTAACTAGTACAACTGATGCAGAGTCTAATTATTACTTTACTGAAACATTAGAAACAATTGAAACTTCGGAAATTACATCTTCCTTAGATACAATGTCAATGGCTTATCATTGTGTATTTGATGTGAATAATGGAAATGGTTATGAGGTTAGTCAATGTCAACTCATTAAAGGATATGTCATTTTATCTACTGTTTCTATCCAATGTAGCGGTTGGAAGGGTGAGAGATGTGTCATCACTGCGATTCCCACTGACGATGTATCATGTAATTCAAATAATGAAGGTACCTTAGGGGGAAAATGTACTACTCTTTGTTTTGGAACAGACAGTATTGATTTACCGGATGAAGATGATGAAAAACAATATATAGCTTTCTCTCCCACGACTGTTAGTAATATTTACGGCAAAGGTGCTGGTGATGCTTTTATTCTTTCACTTACCAAAGATTTAGTAATGATATCTTCCCTTTCAGGTAATATGAAATTAAAATTATTAGATCTAAATTATTATTTGTTTTTACTGTTAACTTTTTTATTATATATTATTATAATAATTAAATATATTAATTATTTATTTTAACATTAATTATAATTAAAATTAATATTATATATAAAACGATTTTATATGTTATTGACGTTTAATTCAAATTTAATATATATTCATTAAATATCACTTTTATTTATCTCTTTATTTAAATATTATTTACATATAGAAATTACGGGAACGGAATATTATATTAATGCAAACTATCAGAGTAGTGTGAGTGGTAGCAATCCTTTAATTGGTTGTACTAACCGATCGTGTGAATCATTTTCTGTCGAAGGAGATACCTACTATTTAAACTCAGGTTCAGATAAACAAAGTAAGCCTTTAATTAGTTGTTCGAGTGCCACTCAATGTACCGCAATTCAGGGTTCAGGAAATTATATTAATTCAGGTTATAATAAAAGTAATTATCCTTTTATATATTGTAATGATCAAGGTTGTGAAGTTCAAAGAGCTTTTGGTTATTATTTGAATGTCGGTGAAAATAAATCGTCAAAACCATTACTTTATTGTACAGCAAGTAATTGTGAAGAGATTGATGGTCCTCATGGTTATTATATAAACTCAGGAGATGATAAATTGGATAAACCTTTAATTTATTGTAGTGATGGAACTACTTGTACATCGGTAGATTCATTTAATGGTTATTATCTTAATGGTGATAAAAATGAAACTTCTAAAAAAATAATTAAATGTTCTAATAGAAATTGTGTGGCTATCTTACCTGTGTCAGCATCTACCTCAACAACTTGTCAAAAAATTGGAAGCATTATTACAAATGATAGTAATTACTACTTATGCATTAGTAATTCTGAATCAGTGAAAATAAACTCAGCGGAAAGTGTAATATATCACACTATTTTAAATCCAACTGATTTTCCTGGAATAACTACAGCAACTACTATTAGTGTTAAGGTTCGTCAAGATGATAGTGTTATTCTTTTGGAAGCAGCTTCCTTACCATCATGTAATGTAACTTCGGGCTCAGAATCTTGTGTTACGGATCATCCAGAACAATATTGTATTCAAGAAACTGATGGAAGCCTAAAAATTTATGAAACGACTTCTACTACTGAAAACGGAATAACTACCTATACCTGTGCAAGTATTACCACAAATGAAAACAGTGAAATTATTTATTTTGATCTTGAATATAAGAAGGTATCTGAACCTACTGCTACTACGTCAGATATAATTGCCTACCAATGCACCTTTTCTGAGAGTAATTTACAAGAATGTGAATTAATTAAGGGATACATTATTGGAAGTAAAGCTATCCAATGTAGTGGGTGGTTAGGTGAAGGTTGTACCGTTAATGATGTTTCGTCAGGTTCATGTATAGATAATGCGAAAGAAGGTAATTTAGTATCAAGCACAGTGCTATGTTTTGGAGAAAATTCTGTACAATTAGATGATAACATTAGAACTATTGCCTTTGAATCTACTCAATTGAATTCTATTTTTGGTGTAAATTTAGGTGAAATAATCTTCCTTTCTGTTTCCAAATCACAAATTTTAGTGACACAATTAACAGGTAATTATATAAATAAGATAATACAATTTTTAATTAATGAATATATGTATAAATATTTTAAAAATAATAGATGAATAAATGAAAAGCTAGTAATAATTAAATTTTATATGTTTATATAATAAAATTATAATTAATTTGATAATTATGATTCAATTATTATTGATATACTTTTTTTTTTTAAAAAAGATACAAGCAAAGTATATTTTATAAATCAAAATTATAAAAGTGATAATAGTAATAGCAAAACATTAGTTAAATGTGATGGCCTTATATGTAATACAGAAAATGGCAGCACAAAAGATTTAGGAATTGGATATATTGATTCTAGTTATTCCAGTAAAACCTATATTATTAGTTGTGAGGAAGGAAAACCTTGTTCTTCTGAAGATCAATCATCCGTTGATTTTTATTGTATTGATGGTTCCGATACTAAAAATATTATTCATTGTCCTACCAATTCAGAATGTACCAGTTTGCCAAAAACAGAGAGTGATTATCCTTTTTATGTAATTGATTCGTTTGATGAAACAAAAGTTATTTCATGTGCAAGTGAAGAATGTGCTTTAATTGAATCTCATACCTCTGGTATTCCCTTCCTTGATGGAAGTGATGAAAACCAAAAATCAATTATTATGTGGAATGACTCTAATAATAAATGGAAATCTGCAGATAGTGGTGTAGTTGCTGCATCTAATGGTGTTGTTGCAGTAAATAAATTTTATATTGATGCAGGAAGTAAAATAGGAAGTACCAATTCTTACAGAAATTTAATTAAATGTGTGGAAGGAAGTTGTTCATTAAAACTAAATGGTGATGCGAATACAATCTCATTATATTATATTGATGGTGGAACAGATGGAAATATCATTACCTGTTCCAATGCTGGATGTACTACTGATCCTAATGGTGCATTATCCGGATCTTCTCCAGAAAAAACGTATTATATTGATGGTATGGATTCAGGAAATATTATTACATGTTCAAATAGTAGTTGTACCTCTGGTAAAGGAAATAGTACTGTAGATGGTGTTGGATATATTGATGGTGCTAAAAATAATAATAAATATTCAAATGTTATTACATGTTCTTCTTCGTCATCAGGTAATCCACCAACAGATGTAACAGCATGTGTTTCAAATCCAGGAAGTCAGTTAGATGGATATGTTTATATTGATGGAGGAACAATAAATGGTAGTATTTATCCAAATATTATTACATGTAAAGAAGGTAATTGTATAAGTGAAGTAGGTATTGTAGTTGATTCTAGCAAAGGTGTTGGATATATTAATGGTAGAGGAGTAAAAGAAAATAATAATTCAATAAAATATACAAAAATAATTACATGTTCTACATCAGGTGGATGTGTGTCTGGTGATTCTAGTATAGAATCAGGTCATGTTTATATTAATGGAAAGGATTATACGATACCAGAAAATACAACAGATAAAATATTTTTAAAAATCATTAAATGCTCCTCTACTGGATGTTCTTCCTTTTCAGTAACAAACTATGGAAGAGCCTTTATTGATGGAAATACAATTAGTACTGTCAATGAAAATTCTCTTTATAATAATATAATCATTTGTACCGAAAGTGATGGATGTTTATCATATGAAGTGACGTTTACAAAGGTAGATGGATTGGGATATATTGATGGAAGAGGAGATGATAGTAATAATAATAATATTAAATATACCAAAATTATTACATGTAATACAGAAAATGATGGATGTAAATCAGAAGAAGGAAGTCAAATTCAAGGACATGTATATATTGATGCTTTACAAAAGTCTACAAATAAATATACAAATATTATTTATTGTACCTCTAGTGTATGTACTTCCAGACCAATTACTGAAACTCCAGGATATGGATTTATTGATGGTAAATACAAAGAAGAAACAACAATAACTGATACAAAGAAAAGATCAACTATTAATACCTATCCAAATATTATTAAATGTACAACGGATAATGGATGTCAATCTACTACAATACAAAATATTGTAGAAGGAGTTGGATATATTGATGGACTTACAACTTCAAATATCATTATATGTACACAAATTACTAATGATAATGTGAATTGTGAATCTAAAGCAAGTGTTACTTCAAATGATACAGTGAGTAAAAGATACTATATAGATAGTGATGATAATGGCAATATTATTACCTGTTCCAGATCTTCATGTTCTTCCGATGTGAATGGAGCAACATCTGTAACTGGAGGTGTACCACAAAACACCTACTATATTGATGGTACCAATTCAGGAAATATTATTACATGTTCAAGTAGTAGTTGTACCTCTGATGAAGGAAATAGTACTGTAGATGGTGTTGGATATATTGATGGTGCTAAAAATAATAATAAATATTCAAATGTTATTACATGTTCTTCTTCGTCATCAGGTAATCCACCAACAGATGTAACAGCATGTGTTTCAAATCCAGGAAGTCAGTTAGATGGATATGTTTATATTGATGGAGGAACAATAAATGGTAGTATTTATCCAAATATTATTACATGTAAAGAAGGTAATTGTATAAGTGAAGTAGGTATTGTAGTTGATTCTAGCAAAGGTGTTGGATATATTAATGGTAGAGGAGTAAAAGAAAATAATAATTCAATAAAATATACAAAAATAATTACATGTTCTACATCAGGTGGATGTGTGTCTGGTGATTCTAGTATAGAATCAGGTCATGTTTATATTAATGGAAAGGATTATACGATACCAGAAAATACAACAGATAAAATATTTTTAAAAATCATTAAATGCTCCTCTACTGGATGTTCTTCCTTTTCAGTAACAAACTATGGAAGAGCCTTTATTGATGGAAATACAATTAGTACTGTCAATGAAAATTCTCTTTATAATAATATAATCATTTGTACCGAAAGTGATGGATGTTTATCATATGAAGTGACGTTTACAAAGGTAGATGGATTGGGATATATTGATGGAAGAGGAGATGATAGTAATAATAATAATATTAAATATACCAAAATTATTACATGTAATACAGAAAATGATGGATGTAAATCAGAAGAAGGAAGTCAAATTCAAGGACATGTATATATTGATGCTTTACAAAAGTCTACAAATAAATATACAAATATTATTTATTGTACCTCTAGTGTATGTACTTCCAGACCAATTACTGAAACTCCAGGATATGGATTTATTGATGGTAAATACAAAGAAGAAACAACAATAACTGATACAAAGAAAAGATCAACTATTAATACCTATCCAAATATTATTAAATGTACAACGGATAATGGATGTCAATCTACTACAATACAAAATATTGTAGAAGGAGTTGGATATATTGATGGACTTACAACTTCAAATATCATTATATGTACACAAATTACTAATGATAATGTGAATTGTGAATCTAAAGCAAGTGTTACTTCAAATGATACATTGAGTAAAAGATACTATATAGATAGTGATGACAATGGCAATATTATTACATGTTCCAGATCTTCATGTTCTTCTGGGGTCAATGGTGCAGTTGCAGCATCAGGATCAGTAAATGGACCAATAAAAACTTATTTCATTGATGGTACCGATGAAACTACTATGAGCATAATTACTTGTAGTAATAATTCATGTCAATCAAATATGGCCATTACCGATACTGGTCACGTTTATATTGATGGTGGAAAAGATAATCAAAATAAATATACAAAACTGATTGATTGTACCAATCCTACTAAGGGTTGTGTATCAATTAATAGAATTAATAGACAAGGCTATGGCTATATTGATAGCGATAATAATAAAAATGTTATTTTATGTACTTCTGATGCGTGTGAATCCACTGAAATTGACACAAGTAAGAGTAATGCTTATTTCATTAATG
This sequence comes from Methanosphaera stadtmanae, assembly GCA_015062815.1. Taxonomy (GTDB): domain Archaea; phylum Methanobacteriota; class Methanobacteria; order Methanobacteriales; family Methanobacteriaceae; genus Methanosphaera; species Methanosphaera stadtmanae_B. The sequence continues at coordinate 10,738 of SUTP01000039.1, forward strand.
GTTTAACAAATACCGATGTTATTACATGTACGTCCGCATCTTGTTCTAGTAATGTCGGAAGTAAACTTCAAGGTCATGCCTACATTGATTATACTTCAAGTGCCATGAATGTTATTATTTGTTCAAATAATCAATGTGAGTCCATTAAAGCCAATATAAAAGATGGTTTTGCTTATATTGATGGTGATTCAAGTAGTACCGAAACTGGTAATAATCGCCGTCGCCATATAAGATCAGAAGTTATACAAAATACAACATCATCAACTCCTATTCATCCAAATATTATAAAATGTTATTCAGACGGTTGTTCTTCTAGTGAAGGTTCTACGGATATTGGTGTCGGATATATTGATGGTATTACTTCAAATAATATTATTTTATGTACTAATGATAATGGATGTATTTCTAGTCAGGGTTATAAAGGTAAACAGGACTTTACTTACTCTTATATCGATGGAAAAACTCAGAAAATATTATCTGAAAATGGAAAAAGAGCTGATATTAGTGATCTTTATATCAATATTATTCAATGTAATAATACTGGTTGTAAAACGTTAGAAGGTAGTACAGTGGATGGTGAAGCCTACATATCAGGTAGTGATGATGCTTTTAATAAAATTCTTTTATGCGACACAAGCCATGGATGTGTAGCCATCGATGGCAAGAGCACCACCGTAGATACATATGTGAATGCCATTAAACCTTCTCAAATTATTAATTGTCAAACTCAGTGTGTGCTATTGGATTCTACACCTAGAGAGAACCGTTCAGAATATTATCCAATTTCCATTAATGGTTCAAATAGTATAATTAATTGTGTATATTCAAAAAATACTAAATGTTCAAAAATTGAAACAGCCTCTTCAACATCTATTACCACTAAAAGAAGTGAGGAAAATGAATCAGCATCTTTTGCTTCCAATGTTTTTATCAATTCATTGTATAATAAAAATAATGGAGATGACAAAGGTCAGTTGATTCGTTGTAATGCTTCATCGTTATGTAAATCTGAAGAAATCACTATTGCTGATTATCCTATAATCTTCTATCCTAATTCAGACCATAATAATACAGAAAAATATATGAATAGTATAATTAGATGCGAAGCTTCTGGTTCCTCGGATGTCAATGTTAGATGCTCTATAATGAGTGGAAGTAACGGAAAAATATATCTTAATTCTAACTACGATGTTAACAATAAACAACTTATTATATGTAACGAAAATGGATGTTTGGAAACTAAAACGAATAGTAATGAAGAGGATACTTCTCCTGAGTATTACGTTAATGCTGGAGCTTCCAATCGTACTAATAAGTTAATGGATACTCTAATTAAATGTTCAAGTTCAACAACGCCATGTGAAATTTCAACGGCAGAAAACGAAGATGTTCATATCAATCATGCTAATATGGCTCAAATCATTCAATGTTTCAGCGATAAAGGATGTATTGCCATCAATAGTAGGGCTGGTGAAACTAAGAATGAAATCTATGTAAATTCTGGAGATCTATCTAACGGTTTAATTATTTGTAAATATAATGAAAAACGTGTTGAATGTCATTCTTCAAATGGAGTTGAAAATCAAATTTATCTTAATTCAGCTAATGCCAATGGAATCATCCAGTGTGGTAAAAACGGTTGTGTTAAAAAAGAGAGCCAAGCAACAGAAAAGGAACCAGAATACTTTATCAATGCAGATACGACTAATACCACTCCACTAGCTGGTGATCTAATTAAATGCAGAAAATTTGGCGTTAAAATTATTTGTGATGTAACTGATGGTGTAGATGGTGATGTATATATCAATGGTAATGCTAATAATGATTCCGAAGGCAAACAATTAATTATTTGTACTTCAACAAAAGGATGTTATACCTCTTCAAGTAAAGTAACTTCTGAAACGAATCCAGAGTATTATATAAATTCCGGATTTATTCAAATAACTGATAGATTAACCAATGCTTTAATTCAATGCTCAGGATCATCAAGTCAGGATGTTATATGTAAAAGTTATAATGCTACAATAAACTCTGTATATTATAATGCAAATGAAGAACAAAGGTTAGAGAGTCAATTAATTAAATGTTCTAAAGTTGGATGTAAATCTGTGACAAGTAAAGTGAAGGAGAATACTACAGAAATTTATATTAATGGTAGTAATAATGAAGATTCCAATAATAATATTATTGCATGTAGTTTTATCAATGAAAAGATTCAATGTGAAGTTAATTCCTCTCCCAAAAACGGTATTTATTTGAATGGTAATTACGAGGAAGTTGGTGATAATCATCAATTAATTAAATGTTCCACGGGAGAAGGTTGTGTAAGTTTCAGAAGTCAGTCTTCGTCAACTAGAAATATAGTGGAATACTATGTTAATGCAGAAGTTAATAATGGAATAGAAAATGCACTTTTATTTTGTTCCAATAAAATATGTAGTCGACAAACCCCTTCATCCATTCCAAGTTATTATATTGGCATTCAAGATGAAATCAATGGTTTAATTGAATGTACTTCCTCCTCTTGTACTTTAAAATCAGCCTTTACATCTCAAGGATATTTCCTAAACTCTTGCTATAACAAGGCGGTCAATCAAACTATTGTTTGTGATTCTACTGAAGGATGTCAAACTCAAAAGGTGGATTTAGGTTATTATCTTAATGCAGGAGATTCCAATAATCCAGTTATTAAATGTGAAAAAGAAGGTGCAGAATGTGAAGCAATAAACTCTGCCTGTTCGTCTGATTCTTCTTCTATTATAGCAGGTGGTACATGCTATCAAGGAGGTAAACTTTTGTTCTATCCATCTAGTAATTCGACTGCCATTACGGCTAGTGGTTCAGAAGATTATTATACCTTTGCTGTTGTTTCTTCTGGTGATTTCCCAGGAATCCAAAGAAGTACAGGAGCATTATTTAAAGTTTCGCGATACTTTGTCAATCGTTTCTACAAAAGTGGTGTAGTCATGATTGATAATAGTGGAAAATTAGTTAATGCTGCAAGTATAGTTGGTTTAACAGAAACAACGCTTTACGATTGTGATAATTCTTCTAAAAATTGTGTCCAAAGGCCAGGATGTACACCCAATACATATATGTTTGATTCAGAAAATAAAAAAGCCATCTTTTGCAATAATGGTAATTTGGAATATGCGGAATTCACAGGTTATGTTATTGATGGAAGTGGTAACAGCCAGTCCAATCTTATTCATTGTCAAAATAAAGGAAATGAATGTTCCATTTTGAAAACTAAAAAATCTTCTTACTATGTTAATAGTGGCTACGATTCTAATACTAAAAGTTTAATTAGTTGTAATAGAAATAAATGTACTACAGAGGAAGCTGAAATTGGATTTTACTTGGGTCATGAAGATAGTGGTATCATTCAATGTTCTTCACCATCCTCATGTAACTTTAGTCAAGTTAAAAACAATATAAAATACCCAAATAGTGGATTAAGTAAGAAATCTAATCCAATTATTAATTGTACTTCTAAAGGTTGTTCAGTAACTAAAGGTAGAAATGGATATTTCCTCACCTATGTTCCATCACTCTTAATTCATTGTTATAGTGCTTCTAACTGTGAATTAATGGAACCCGCTGTGAGTTATTATGATAATGCTGAAGCCTCTGACACTAATAATAGTATTATTAATTGTGAAGAAATAGGTAGTTCTATCAATTGTAGTGAAGAAGTCACCAATAATGGTTTTTACATATCCAGTACACCCAATGTTATAATTAGATGTAGAGATAAAGATAGTTGTAAAAAGGTTCATGTTAATAATGGTATTTTCCATGGTGCTCTTAAAGGATTAAATTCATATTATAAACGTTCTTATGATGATTCTGATCATAATATCAATAATGGCAACGATGCTAATAGTAGTAATACTGATGATGAATTAGAAAATGAAACAGATATCAATAGAAATCATGTATCACGTGATTCAGAAGAAGTTTATGGTATTATTCGATGTTACTCTGGTAAATGCTCAGTACTCTCCAATGAAGAAGTAGCAGCTATTCCTATATGTGAGTTTAATAAGAACAGGTGTTACATTACTTTGAACTATTCGATGATGAAATCAGCTACCACGTCTATTAAAGCGGGTGAAATTTGTACCAATGAAGATCGTTCCATCTTTTACTTTGCCACAGATACTGTTGTAGTTAAACCAAACGTAATTTCTGGGGAAACATCTACCTATTTCTACACTACGACTGATTCTAACTGTTTAGAAGTGAATGATTCTTATGATGATATGTATTTTGCAGTAGATTCAAATATCTATCTTTTAGACCAAGGAAGTGTTATGCAATTTTCCAGAGTAGGTTATTACTTTATTAATACTTCCAAAAATGTAATGGTTACAGAAAATGATATCAATAAATATAATGAAGAGAGTGTTAAATTCTATCAATGCGACGGAAATAGTTGTAAAATCGTAGAAAAACCGAATATTCCCACCTACTACGTCAGTTCAAACAAACGAATAATTAAGTATAATCCTGATAACGATAATTATTCGTTTGCCTACGAAAAAGATATTATTTGTATCTACAAGAATAATAAATGTACACCCAATGCAGATCTCAAGAGTCATGAATTCTGTATTACATATAAAGGAGAATTGGCTTTAGCTCAAACAGATATTAAAAATCGTGAATCCGGAGACTGCTATGTATCAAGTAGTATTAATTCTAGTATTTATGGATATAGACAATCCCAAAAACAACTCTATCATATGAACATGGATATGGCTCAACGAGTGGAAGAAACAGGATACTTTATTGTTAATCTTTCTACCAACAACACCATAACAAATAATAATAACACTAATAATGCCAAAATTAAAAGAAATAAATTTATTATATATGGTTGTAAAAAAGCTTCTTGTGAAATTTATGAACCAGATGAATCCACCTTTTATTATGACGATCATGCAAAGATTCTTTTAAAATATGATAATGAACAATGGGTAACTCCAGAAACCTCTGGTTATGCCTATATATCAATTGACCCAACCACGACATCTATTTATCAATTTACTAAAAGTTCCAATTTAATCACAATTACTTCCAAAGCAAGTAATGGCTATTATTATACCATTGACCAAGAAATGTATTACTGTGATGATAAAACAAATGTAGGTTGTTCTAAGATTACAGAATCAGGCTATTATTTCACCAATACAGGTGAAGTCTTTTATTGTCTCTATGATTCAGAAGAATTAGAAGCTACTGAATGTACTAAACAATTATGTATGACTGGACAATATTATTATATCAATGATTCGTATTACCGTTGTGAATCCAAATCTAAATTACAACCTGTTCTTTCCAAATACTGTAATAATGATGAAAATCTTGTAATCAATTTCCCAATTTCATTAACAAAGGAATATCCTGATTACATTAAACAATCTATGGAAAAAATTATAAAAAACAACAATTCAACGGCTATCGTTCCTAGTTCTAAAAATGTTTTAACTTCTGTTAGTGGTATTTTCACCAATTGTACTTATAATTCTGAAGAAAGAAAATCAACTTTTGATTTTGTTTGTTTAAATAATTACGTTATCATCGATGAAACGACAGATGATGTTAAAATATGCTCTATTGAACATTTAGGTTATGTAGAGTGCAATGAAGATAATGAAAATCCAGAAAAATGTTCTATCAGTGGGGCGCAACGTTTAGTTATCAATTCATTAATTTATTTAATTATTTTTTTTATATCAACAATATTTTTAATCTATTATTACTAATAATATAAAATTAATTTTAAGTAATTATATATTATAATAATATATATCTATCATTACTAATAATACATATTATTCCAATACATAAAAAATATATATATACTATTATATTTGAAATATCATAATTGAAATTTCAAAAATAATGTATAATAAAAATATTTAAATTAAAATTATTTTCAATATTTATATATTTAAAATTTAACAATAGAAATTTGTAGTATTGTTTATTTAATTCAAATTAGTTTTATTGTAGAGAGACGAAGAATTTTAATTTATATGCTTATAGTAAATTATATGATGCAAAAATTTATTTATTGAATTTAAAAGATCAATTTTTCTGTTTTGATATTAAATGTAACAAAAAAAGTAAAGCATTAATTTAATTTTACTAAATCAAGCAAGGAATTTTACAGGCAAAAAATTACTTCTTATGGTAATATAGAAATATATAAAATAAATAAGAAAATATATAATGGAGACATATTCTTCTTTGATATGTTGGTACATTTAATCATCAATACTTACCAAAGTTTATTAACTTTGGTATTTCATATTATATATATATGTACAACACATATTTATACCAATACCATATATTTTATTCTTTTACATGAATTTTCATATCAACAAATTTTATTATTATAAAAAAAAAAAAAAAAAAAAAAAAAAAAAAAAAATAAAAAAAAAAAATAAAA
>SUTP01000116.1 GCA_015062815.1 Methanosphaera stadtmanae
CAGGTGTTTTCAAATTCATTTTTTAATTGGATGAATTGTGGTTATTATTAATAGGAGTAATTATAGAACTATTTGTATAAGAATGAGAATATTGAAATAAAATATTTTTCTCTGTATGGACGTAATTGAGTATTAATAATTACTTCTAATAGGTTTACAACAGAGATTCATTGAATTATATTGGAGTGAAATTATGGAATTTACTGATGATAATCATGTACTAGTAGCATATTTTACTACTAAATCACAGTTAGATATTAATCGTAGAATTAGTGAATCTGAAATAGGTAATACTGCTAAAATTGCAAATTTAATTAAGGAAAATGTAGATTGTGATTTATATGAAATAGAACCTATTGAAGAATATCCTAAGGATATGAATATATTATTAGAAGTAGCAAAAAAAGAATTTGATGAAGAAACATATCCCGAATTATTATTACATATATTAAACATGAATGAATATGACATAATATTCCTGGGTTATCCTAATTGGTATAATACTATGCCTAGAGCTGTTTTTACATTCCTCAAGGAGTATAATTTTAGTGGTAAGAAAATCATACCATTTTGTACTCATGGTGGGGGTGGTTTAGGTCAGTCTGTTGAAGATATTAAAAAAATATTACCTGAAAATGAGATTCTTGAAGCAATTGATATTCAAGATAAAGATGTTGAAAATTCATCTGAAAAAATTTCAACATGGATAAAAAATTTATAATCCCCTTTTTTATTTTTAGCTTCAAATTCCAAGAGATTAACAAAAAAAAATAAAAATAGAGTTATTCTATTTTTGTTGCACCAAATACTGCATTACCATAGTATTTCCAAATTACATCTATGTGTGAGAATCCTACTTCTTCTAATAAATTAAAATGTTTAAATAATGTTATTGGTGAGTCATTATCATTTCGTCTGTTTTTAAAATCTTCTATTTCCTTATTTGTTGCATTTTTTGATTGCATGTACTCAATATATTTACGTTCATTAAGTTCAGTGTTATATGGACTATCTGATTTTACTACATCTGCATTATAGAATACACCACCATCATTCAATGCATTGAATATGTATTTATACATTTCAAGCTTTTCTTCATCTGTTTTTATGTGGTGAAGAGCTAAAGAAGATATTATAACATCATAATTATCAATTATATCTATAATTGTAAAATCGCCTAATACGTATTCAATATCATAACCTGATAATTTTTCTTTAGATATTTCTATCATTTTATCTGATATATCTAAACAGGTTACTTTTGCATTTGGAAATACTTCAAGTACCTTTTTTGTTATATTTCCTGTTCCACATCCTAGATCAAGTACTTTTGGTGAATCCATATCTGTAGGTATTGCATTAACTAATGCTTCTATCATTTCATCATATCTTGGAAAAGTTTTGTATATTTCTTTATCATAATTTTCTGCGACTTTATCAAAGTGTTGTTTTAAATCGGACATTTTATACTCCTATATTAATTTATATTCAAATCTTGTTTCTACAAATATTACTATTATCACACCTATTATTCCAATTACTAAACATATAGGTAACATAGTAGTTCCTACTCCAACCACATGTCCCATTGGTACTCTAAGTGATCCTAGCATTATACCTATTAAAGCAGCTACAGTTATCTGTTTATGATGTTCAAGAAGATATTTAATTATTCTACTCATTATCATAAATCCTAACCCTGCACCTACAATAAATACAATGATTTCAATTATTGATAATTTATGCAATGCAGCTATCATATATTCATATTGGCCTAAAAGTAATAATATTGAAGAACCTGAAATTCCGGGCAATAACATTGCACATATTGCTATAAAACCAGATATGAATAATATTGGTAATGAATGTGATGCTTGCATTGGATTTAAGCCTACAAATATATAACTCAATATTGCAAAGATTATTGAAACACTTATTGCTTTGATGTTAAGTGCATCTAATTGTTTATATAATATGAAAATTGATGCTAAAATTAATCCTGCAAAGAATGAATAAGTAAAAGCAGCATAATCCTTCAATAAATAATTTATTATACCAGCCATTGTAACCATAGCTATTGCCATACCTAAAATTAATGGTATGAAAAATTCAAAATCTACTTCTTCCAATAATTGTTTCTTGAATTCATTGATATTACCCTTTAATAGAGGTTTTAGGAATTTTAATTTTATATTACTAATTGATCCAATTAACTTGTCATATATACCAGTTATAAGAGCAATTGTTCCACCAGATATCCCCGGCATTATATCAGACATACCCATTAAGAGTCCCCGTAGGAATATCTTGAACATATCTAAAAAGTTTATCATAAAAATTCTCCATCATAATCGTAAATCAGTTATACATATTAATTTGTTATTCAAAAGTTATAATATTTTAATGAAATAAAGATATTATTATAATTATACTTTGAGGATGAAATAAAATGCTGGGTGAAGAAGAATTATTACAATTATTTCCAGAATACAAAGAGGATATACAACCGTCAGGAATTGATTTAAGAGCAGATAAACTTTTCAAACAATGTACCGGTGGATCATTAATCGATAATAATAAAAATCTTCCAGAACTCGAAGAAATTGAACCTGAAGACAATATTTATACATTAGAACCCCATACTAGTTATAGTATTACCATTCAAGGTAAAACAAAAATACCTGTAGGTTATACTATGCTTTATTTACCTAGATCAACATTATTACGTTCATTTATATCTGTCCATACTGCTGTGGGTGACCCCGGATTTTATGGTACATTACAATTTTTGATAGTGAATAATGGAAATTATCCATTCCAACTTAAAAAAGGTGAAAGAATAGCTCAAGCTGTTGTATTTGAAGTGAAAGGTTCCGGTAAATATGAGGGTAGTTATCAAGAAAACGAGGTGATTTAAATGAGTGAAGAAAATATTGCAACTTATATCGTGAAAAGACTAGAAGAATATGGTGTCAAATATATATTTGGATATCCCGGAGAACAAGTTATACCCATTTATGAAGCACTTAGAAAATCTAAAATTAAACACATCTTAATGAGACATGAACAGGCAGCAGTACACGCAGCCGATGCTTATGCACGTATTACAGGCAATTATGGTGTTTGTTTAGCTACAGCAGGTCCCGGAGCTATGAATCTTATCATGGGAGTTTCTACAGCATATAAAGATAATGTTCCACTAATTGTAATAACCGGTGATGTTCCCACAACAGTTAAAGGTCAAGACACATTCCAGGATATCGATTTAAATGAGGTTTTTAAACCTGTTACTATAAGATCATATAATTCCAACACTCCTGAAAGAGTACAAAATAATCTTGAAGAAATATTATCACTTAAAAGACAAGGAGTAACAGGACCATTTCATATTTCCATACCTAAAGATATTCAAACTAAATTAGTTAACGCAGAACATAAAGTAATTAAAAAACCAAAAATCAAGGAAATACCTCCTTCCTACATCCAGGAAGTTGTTAAATTAATTGAAGAAGCTCAACGACCTGTAATTCTTGCTGGTGCCGGAATCATTTACTCCCATGCAGAAGAAGATTTAAAAGAATTTATTACAAAAAGTAAAATACCTTTAACAACATCTTTTGGTGGAAGAGGAGTTATTTCAGAAAAAGATTCCCGAAATCTAGGTATGACGGGTAATAGAGGAAAACCCCTTGCTAATTATGCTATAGAAAATGCTGATTTGATAATAGCTCTAGGTACACGATTATCTTCCAGAACAGTTAAATATTTTAGTACTGATGAAGTCATACAAGTAAATACAAAAGAAGAACATCGTAATGCTAAATATTACTATCAATATGGGGTACATGAATTTTTAAGAAAAATAAATAAAGCCAATCTTTCTCCAACTAAAAAAGAATGGATTAATGATATTCAAAAACAAAAATTTGAAATAAATAGAACTATCGAAGAAACAGACAAAATACATCCAGAACTAGTTGTTAACACCATTCTTGAAAAATTGGATGAAAATAAAACATTAGTTTATGATGCAGGTTCAACACCAACATACTTTACTGAAAATGCAGTTATTCTAAGACCATACCAAAGACTATTTTCTGGAGGATTTGGTCCTATGGGATATTCATTACCTGCTGCAGTTGGCGCTAGCTTTGCACGTGATGATGATGTCATATTAGTTGGTGTTGGTGATGGTTCAATACAAATGACAATAGAAGAACTTGCAGTTATTGAAAGATATCAGCTACCTATTGTAATTGTAGTTATGGATAATAGTTTATTAGGTATTATAAAACAATGGCAGGACATGGCTAATTTCCCAAATTATGAAGTTAGACTTGATAATCCTGATTTTATTAAAATAGCCCAGGCATATAATATTGAAGCTAAAAAAGTCAATTCTATTGAAGAATTAAGTAATACATTAGATGTTGCAATAGCTAATAAAAAACCATATCTTATCCATATAGAAGTAGAAGATATTCCTATTCCTATATAATGATTAGGATATTTTCTTATTTTTTCTCTTAAAATTATATATTTGTTAATCCATATATCAAAATATAAGAATCATTTATGAAAAAGACTTAGGGGAACTTTTTTATGTATGAAAAAATAAAAGATTCATTCTATAAAATAAAAACAGAGCGACCTAGCTGTACAAGTTATCTTATTTTAGATGACCAAAAAAATATATTAATTGATCC
>SUTP01000040.1:0-15411 GCA_015062815.1 Methanosphaera stadtmanae
ATAACACTTTTTTTGTGTTAATATGGGGAGACATAAAGTGCAAAGTTCTTTACAAGATAAATGTGGAATTATAGGTATATATTCCTATGATGAATCTGTTGATGTATCTTCATGGATTTATTCAGGATTATACACTCTTCAACATAGGGGTCAGGAATCTGCTGGAATTAGTGTGATGAGACATGGTTTTATAAATACGCATGTTGATATGGGCCTAGTTTCTGAGGTATTTAATAAAGATTTACTTGATATTATAAATGGTAATGTAGGTATTGGTCATGTTAGGTATTCTACAACAGGTGATTCGTCATTAGAAAATTGTTCACCATTTGTGGAAAAAACAGATGAATTAATCATTTCCATGGCACATAATGGTGATATAGTTAATTCAAAACAATTACGTAATGAATTAACTGAATTAGGATATGATTTTAAATCTTCAACAGATTCAGAAGTGATTTGTCATCTAATTCTTGAAGAATATAAGAAAAATCAAGATATTTTAGAATCAATAAAGGGTGCTTGTAATAAGTTAATTGGTTCATATTCACTAGTTTTATTAATAAATGGTATTTTATATGCAATAAGGGATCCTTTGGGTATGAAACCATTATCTTTGGGTAGAAATAAAAGATTTGTTTCCATAGCATCAGAGACTGTTGCATTTGATTCCATGAATTTAGAGTATATTAGAAGTCTTGAAGCTGGAGAAATATTAAAAATTGATGAGAATGGTGATGAAATTAGTTATTCTTTACCAAAAGAATCTCATGAAGCAAATTGTATGTTTGAATATTTATATTTCTCAAGACCGGATAGTATAATTAATAATAAATCTGTTTATGATGTTCGTTTAAGTGTTGGGAAACAATTAGCAGAAGAATATCCTGTTGATGCAGATGTTGTAATAGCTGTACCTGATTCTGCAATACCTGCAACCCTTGCATATTCACGTGAAACGGGAATTCCTTATGCTGAAGGTTTAATTAAAAATAGGTATGTTGGAAGAACATTTATCATGCCTACACAAGAAGATAGAGATATTGCTGTAAAACTCAAAATGAATACAGTTAAACAGGTACTGGATGGTAAAAGAGTTGTAGTGATAGATGATAGTATCGTAAGAGGTACTACTTCTAGAACAATAATTAAAATGTTGAGGGATGCTGGAGCAAAAGAAGTACATATGCTAATTGGTTGTCCACAAATTATTTCTCCATGTTATTATGGTATTGCTATGGCTACAAAAGAAGAATTAATTGCTGTAGATAAAACCACTGAAGAAATTAGTAATGAACTTGGTTGTGATTCTTTATACTATTTAAGTATGGAAGGTTTAGTTAAATCTATTGGTACTGATAGGGAAAATTTATGTGTAGGTTGTCTAACCGAAGAATATCCAACAATTATACCTCCTGAATTATATGATAATGAAAATTAGTTTTTTCATTAACTATTTTTTTTATGATAGGTTATTGATATTATGGTTGAATTATTAGCACCTGCTCGTGATAAACGTTCAGTAAGTGCAGCTATTAACAATGATGCTGATGCAATTTATGTTGGAATAACTGATTATAATATGCGTGCTAATGTCGCAAATATAGATATTGAAGATATTAAAGAAATAGCACAACAATGTCATGATAATGATAAGAAAATTTATGTTTGTACTAACACTATTGTGACAGATAATCAATTAGATAAGTTTAAAAAACAATTAATAAAATTAGAGAAATTTTCAGTTGATGCATTAATTATTTCAGATATTGGGATGATTAATATAGCTAATAAATCATCAATTCCAATACATTTAAGTGTACAAGCTAATGTAACTAATTCTGAAGCTTTAAAATTATATAAAGAATTGGGAGTAACCAGAGCTGTTCTTTCAAGAGAATTATCATTAGAACAAATTAAAATTATTAAACAGAAGTCTCCCATAGAAATTGAAACTTTTGTTCATGGAGCTATGTGTGTTGCTATTTCAGGAAGATGCTTTTTAAGTTCATATTTTTATAATAGGGATGCCAATTGTGGTGAATGCTTACAGCCTTGTCGTCAAGAATGGAAGTTATCTTCAACAGAAAATAAAGAATTAATATTATCTCAAGCTGAAAGTAATGATATAGAAAAATCACGTTTATTAAGTCCTAGAGATATGTGTATGATTGAACATATTCCAGATTTAATTGATGCTAAAATTGATTCCTTTAAACTTGAAGGAAGAGCTAGACCTGCAGATTATGTTTCAACAGTTACAAGTTGTTATAGACAGGCAATTAATTTATATGAATCTGGAAAATGGGATGAATTATCTGCAGAATATATTCATGGATGGTTAAATGAATTGGGTAGTGTTTTTAATAGAGGATTTGACACTGGATTTTATTATAGGGTTCCAAAAAAAACTAGTTATGATAATAAAGCAACTTATAGGAAAATGGATATTGGTCAAGTAACAAATTTTTATAAGAAGATCAATGTTGCAGAAATTAAACTTTGGGAAGAATTAAATGTTGGAGATACTATAATTATCCAGGGTAATAAAACTGGTAGCATAACTGAAACTATTGATTCAATGCAAATTGATGGAAAAAATATAGAAAAAGCATTCAAAGAATCTGTTGGTATTAAAATTAATGGTGTAGTACGTGAAAATGATCATGTTTATAAAAAGGTTCCATTAGAGGAGGAAAATTAATGGTTAAAAAGATAGCTATATATGGAAAAGGTGGAATAGGAAAATCAACTACTGTATCAAATATTGCTGCTGCTTATGAAGAATCAGCTTTTGTTATTGGTTGTGATCCTAAAGCAGATACTACAAGAACATTAGTGGGTAAAAGAATTCCAACGATATTGGATACAATAAGAGATAATAAACAACCTACATTGGATGATGTTCTATTCAAAGGTTTTAATGACACTTCTTGTGTAGAATCTGGTGGACCGGAACCTGGAGTTGGTTGTGCAGGTAGAGGTGTTATTGTTGCAATGAAATTATTAGATAAGTTAGGTGCTTTTGATTCTAATCCTGATTTAGTAATATATGATGTTCTGGGTGATGTTGTATGTGGTGGTTTTAGCGTACCTCTAAGAGAAGAATATGCTGATGAAGTATATATTGTAACTAGTGGTGAATACATGTCATTATATGCAGCAAATAATATAGCAAAAGGAGTTAAAAAACTTAAAGGAAAACTTGGTGGAATAATTTGTAACTGCAGAAATGTTAAAGATGAAATAGAAATAGTCACTAAATTTGCTTCTTTAATTAATACTAATGTTATTGGGATAATACCTCGCAGTGATTTGGTTCAACAAAGTGAATTTAAAGCAACTACTGTTATTGAATCTTTTCCTAATTCCGAACAAGCTGATAAATATAGGGAACTTACAAGTACAATAGTAAATAATGATAATTTCACAATACCAGAACCTTTAAATTCTGAGGAATTTGAGGAATTTTTCTATTCCTTTGTTGAATAATCATTTTTGAACCATGTTCTTGGTTCATATTTTTGTTTTTCAAATGCTTCAATACATGTTTTTTCAGCATCACAAAACTCATTAAAATAATATAAATGAGACTTACATTCACAATCACTACAACCAAAACTTTCAATATAATTCATCGCACTTTCTTTTATTTTTGTAGATATTTCACATTCTATCTTTTTAGTTGAGTAAGTGTATATGACCTGACTAACTTTTGTATTTTTATTAAGAAGTAAATAATCTATATGCCAATGTTTTTTCTTATCATCAGATAAATGACGTTTGATTCTTTTAGATAATGTATTCAAAGCAGAACCAATATAAACATAATACCCTTCATTAAATGATAAAATACCTTTAGCTCCAATTTTTACATGAATATCTTTATTAATTTTAATAATTAAACAATAAGTTCCTTTATCAATCAATTCTTTATTTCTCATATTACTATTTTAGTGGTTAATTATAATAATTATTAATGGAAAATGTATTATTAATATCAATAGGAGGTTAAATAAGTGGATGATGAAAACTCTTTAAACAGGGATAATAAAAACAATATTAATAATATACAAAATAATCATAGTTCAGAAAAAACAGATAATCCTTCAAGATTATATATTCGTCATGATATAAATCAAAAACTTGTAAACGATCAGAAAAATGTTCTAGCAGATAAAAACAGGCAATTCACATTAAATAAATATTTTAGTGTTCTTGGTATTGCTATATTGTTGTATATGTGTTGTGTGTGTATAACAAAAGTATCAATAGTCGAAGTAATAGATTTAGAAGTACCTCTTTTAGTATTAGCATCATTAATTATCACGTATTTCTGTGAAAACATTAATAGTATAATTATTTATGTGGCTTATTTTGTAATTATTGCATTAATGCATTTATTAATATCTCCACAAATAGCATTCATATTAGCATTTCCATTATTATCTCAAATAGTAATTGATTGCATTAATAAGATTTATACAAATGATAAAGATTATCAAGTAGAAGTTTCACTTGATTAACACTTTTTTTGGGTGATGATATGGAATTCACATTTATAGCAAATGGACATAAAAATGTTACTTCAAAACATAAATCTACCTTTGAAATAACCACAGATAAAAGTTTAACATTAAAAGGAGATTGTATTATTGGGGTTAATAGTACAAAAACATTAAATAATCTTCCTCAAGATTTAAGAACTAAAATTCAATCAGATGATACAAAGATAGAACTTATTTTAGAAACAGTTAATGCGTCTGATAAAATAATAGGATTTGGTTCATCAAAATTAAGTTTAGATCATCCATCTGACATGGTTTGTAGAAAAAGTGATTTTACGTGTAGTCGTACATTAATGATTAATTGTGATAAAGCAGCCTGTGATTTAAATCCTCTTCTAATCAGTGACTTAAAAAATGGTTGTGAATTAAAAGTAACAATCAAAATTTAATTTTCTATTTTTTTTTCAAAAAACTTCTAGAATAATATATTAATTATTTTTTAAAAATAGTATTTAAGTAAAGTGCGGGAGACGGGAATCGAACCCGCGAAGAGACTACCTCACTAGGCCCTCAACCTAGCGCCTTTGACCGCTCGACCACCCCCGCATATAAAAAAGTATTGGTGGATTTTTCCATATTAAACCTTAATAATAAAGGTTACTACTATTTATTTATATTAAAATATTTATACTTTTTGATTTGAAAAAAATAGAAGAATAATTATTCTTCTTTAGCCATTCGAGCTAATGATTCAGCACAAGTTTCCATTTTCATTCCTAATTCTTTTTCAACTTTTGAAACATCTAATGAAGAATCTTGAGGTCTTGGTGCTTTTTGAACAAATTTTGAACTATCTGTTGGATTAATTAAGTCTTTATTTAAATCAAAGGCTTCAGCAATAAGTTCAGTAAAATCATATCTGCTTATTCTATCGTTACCTGCTGTATGGAATATTCCATTTTTATCTTGTCTAGCTATTTCAAACATAGCTTCACCAGCATTATCTGCTAAAGTAGGTGAATTGATTTGATCAGTAACTATGTTAATTTGATTGTTTTGTCTTAGTTGATCAACAACCCATGTTGTAAAGTTTTGTCTTTCATGCCACCCATAAAGTACACTAACTCTGGCTATAGCCCAGTTGGTGGAGTATTTTTGAACTTGTACTTCTCCATCATATTTTGATTTAGCATAAATACCCAACGGATTTACACTATCATCCTCTTTATAGAAACCTGTTTTACCGTCAAACACGAAATCTGTAGAAACATAAATTATTTTTGCATTTATTTCTTCAGCTGCTTGAGCCATGTTACCTGTTCCGTCACCATTGATTAAATATGCTTTTTCAATTTCATCTTCACATAAATCTACATTGGTCATGGCAGCACAATGGATAATAACATCAGGCTTTTCTCTATTAATTACTTGTTTTACTTCATCTAAATTAGTAATATCACATTTAACAGTATTATTTGTAGGATTTGCATTATGTGATAAAACTATCTCATCATCATTATCTGCTACTGTAGATAGTCTTTGACCTAAAAGACCACTACCTCCTGTTATAAAATATTTCATATGTATGTCTTTATTTTTAAAACTATAAATTATTTTTTTTCAAGTAAAAAATTACTAATATATTAAAGTAGATATAATTAATTAATATAAAAAATTTATTAAGTTAAATAAGGGTGAAAATATATGAATATAATGGTAACTGGTGCAGCTGGATTTATTGGATCAAATTTTGTACATTATATAGCAAATAAATATCCAGATTATGATATAACAGTATTAGATAAATTAACTTATGCTGGGGACATGGAAAATTTAAATGGTTTAGATATTAATTTTATTAAAGGAGATATAGCTGATTTTGATAAAGCTTCTGAAGCCATGAAAGATGCTGACTATGTCGTGAATTTTGCTGCAGAAACACATGTGGATAAGTCTATAACTGATCCTGCATCATTTGTTAAATCGGATGTTCTCGGAACTCAAAATTTATTAGAATTAGTTAGAAAATATGAAGTTGAAAAATATATTCAAATTTCAACTGATGAAGTTTATGGTAGTATTATGGAAGGTTCTTTTAAAGAAACAGATAATATAGATCCATCTAGTCCATATTCTGCAAGTAAAGCTGGTGGAGATTTATTAGTAAGTGCATATTACAAAACTTATGATATACCAGTCATGATAACTAGGAGTAGTAACAACTTTGGTCCAAGACAATTTCCGGAAAAATTAATACCTTTATTTATTTTAAAAGCATTGCATGATGAACCATTACCCGTTTATGGTGATGGCCAAAATGTCCGTGATTGGATTTATGTAGAAGATAATTGTGCTGGAGTTGACACAGTTTTACAAAAAGGTAAAATCGGTGAAGTATATAATATTGGTGGAGGTAATGAAAGAAATAATTTAGAAATTACTAAGTTAATTCTTGAAAAATTAAATAAACCTGAAAGCTTAATTCAACATGTTGATGATCGTTTAGGTCATGATAGAAGATATTCTTTAGATGCTACAAAAACTAAAAAACTTGGTTGGGAACCTAAATGGACATTTGAAGATGCAATGGAAAAAACTGTTGAATGGTATAAAGAAAATTCAGATAGATTATATAAAGCTGTACAAACATTATAATCTTCTAACCTCCTTTCATATTTTTAAAGACTCTATTTTTTATAATTAATTACAATTTAAATTGTCTCTAAAAGTTATATTTCTAATTTTCTAAACTTTTAAATAGTTTTTTAATAAATTTTTCAAAAATAATCATTTTGGCGTTGAAAAAGAATAAAAAGAAAAAAAATAAGAGGGAATTTTAATTTTTTTTAGTTTTCAATGTATAATAATCATTGCTCATATTTACGAGCACCTTTTCTTCTGAAACCTATGAAGAATAACATAGCTATTAAAATAATTGCTACCAAGTATCCAAACTCTATCTCAGCTTGCTGAATTACAGGATTAGGATCTTGTTTTTTAACAATTTTATAAACCATTGCAGAGGATGATCCACTAGAACCACTTGAAGATCCCGTTGAACTTGAAGTACTAGTACTTGTTGATGCTGATGATCCACTAGAAGAACTATCAGAACTTGTTGCAACATCATTACCTGTACTTGAAGAAGTACTGTTACTGGATTCACTACCAGTTCCACTATTTCCACTGCTTCCTTCTGATGATCCACTTATTCCTTGAGTATTACTTGTAGAAGAAGCATAATTTTCACTAGATTTACTTGATTGTTCAATTGCTTCTCTGATTGATTGACTTTCTTGATTAGTTTTTGTGTTAGCATTTACTTCATCTTTTAAGTCAACATTACTTGTAGAATTAGTGATATCTGTAACATCACTGTCTCCTTCACTTTTTCCTGTTGATTCTTGACCATCATCAGATCCGGTTCCTTGACCTTTACCAGCTAAACTTTCTGCATTTACATTTACTTTAATTGTACCATCTGCACCTTGTACAAGTTCTACACTTGATACAGTACCAGAATCTGCTCCATTGACATTACCATCATTATGGTTTACACCACTGTCTGCACCTTCTGCAGCTCCATCTAATGATTCAAATCCAGTACCAGTTCCTCCAGAACCGTCACCACTTTCACCATCAGCATATTGATATATGTCTTCATGGAATGAAGTTGATGTTTTCATAACATCTGAGTACTGTTGTTTAATACCTGGTGGTACTGTTGCTACACTTACAACCCATTTGTTGAACACTACATTTTTACATGTGTGGTGACAACAGGCTATACCGTATTGTGCAGCTACAGAAATGTATTTGTTAGCTAATTGTTCACGTAATTGTGAATTACTTTTCCAGAAACCATTCATGTCTGTAGTTAATAACCATCCTGCCATTGATTCGAAAGAATATGCTTTATAATCTTTATCGATTCTGAAATCATCACTTACTAATAATTTAGCTACTTGAACGATTAATCCATTGGATAATGCACCTGCATTATTGGATGTTGCATTTGATTTCACAGCATTTCCATGTTTATCTTCAGCATAATTTTGTGTTGTAAACATGAATTCCATAGCGTTTTGTAATTTTGCAGCCATAGAATTCCATCCACTAGCACTATTTTCTAATGATTTATAATATGTTGGGTTTAATAAAGTGGTACGCAATTCTTTTTCAATTTGTTGTGATAATGTTGATAATCCAATATCGTGTTGGTCACGTATATCTAGTAATGCTGTATTTACTACTGCACCTAAGTCATTAGCTGCACATAATAATCCACCAAACCAATCAGCATAATCATCAGAATCGGTTACTCTCCAACTACTATCTAAGTTCTGAGTTAATAGTGATACATGGGATAAAAGGTATAAGAAAGTCTCTTGTGATTGACTTACATTTAATGTACCTTCACCACTAATACTCCAAGCATAAGATACTCTTGCTGTATATACACTAGTTAATTCTTTACTTACACCTGCAGTTGAATTTTGCCAGTTAACTACGTTTGGAGCTAAATCAGATACACCAGTACCTTCTAAAACAGCACCTTTAAGACCAAATACACGGTCTAAAGATTCTGTTCCATTATAGTAATGTGCTCTTAATGTATTTTCTTTAAATGTTTCATTCTGTACAAATGCTAATTGAACTGCATCATTTAACATTTTAATCCATTGAGGATTACTAGAAACCATTGTTGTAAATACATCTAGTCTAGGTCTATTGATTACTGATCCATCACTTAATGTTAAAGTTAACTGTTGTAATGGAATAAGTTGTAATCCATTATATGTTCCTGTGCTATCCCATACTGGTTCTACACCTAAGAAATATAAAAATTCTCCAAGACTTATACCTTCAGTACGTAATACTTCTGTACCCCATATAACTATAGCATTTAATTCTGGGAATAGACCATTATTTTTTTCATAATAATCTCTAAGAATTTCATCTACAGCTTCTTTAGCTGTTGTCCATGCTGTTTGACTAGGCATTTTTGAAGTATCACTAGAATACATGCTTCTACCTGTAGGTAGTACATCACCATAAGAGGGGTCTGATGCTAATCCTGGTTCTACATAACCTCCACCAAGAGCATTCATAATAGCATACCATTCTTGATTATTTAATAATCCACTAATGATTTTGGAAATACTAAGTAAATCTTGGTATAATTCACTATCATTTTTTACACCATAATCCATAGCTATGCTTTCAAGACTATATCCTTCATAAATTTTGTTAATGATTGTTTTAACGGTACTTAGAATTTCTTCTTTAGTCTCATCAAAACTTCTAGCCATTATTTCAGTATAATAATCTGCTTTTTCATAGCCAGGATATAAGTGTAATAAACTTTGTAATATGTTTGTTCTTGATGATGCTATTGTAGTTACACCATTTACCATATTGGTTTCATTCCAAACATAACCTAAGGTGTGTAATCCTATAACAATGTCATCGTTATCCATAGAGTCTAATTGACTACTTATTCGTTCTAACCATTCATCAAATGCAGCATCTTCATTATATGCTGTCATATTTATTGATTTGGTTAATTGAATAATTTTATTTTTATAATCTTCAATTGTAATAGTGTTATCTTCTGTTGAAATAGGATTAAGTACTGCACCTATATCAAGTTCATTTGGATTAGTGTTATTTGATGTAGTATTTTCTGTTGGGTCTAAAAGTTCAGAGTAATCATCAATTGTTTCTTTTAAATCAATATATTCATTATTGTATTTTAAAAATACTTTTGATGCTCTGTTTTTATTTATAATTAAACCTAATGAATTAAATTTATCTAATATTGACTTTTCGTATTCACTTTGTAATGTAGTGTTTGTTGTTGATTTGTAATTACTTATTATTTCTTTTAATGAATTATAATTATCATCAAAGTTAGATAATTCATCTAATGTAATATTTTCATTAAATGAACTAAATCCTAATAAATAAGTTAAATTAAGTATTTGTTGTTTATATAGTTCTTTAGCCATTTGATTGTCAGTATTAACATAATTTAATAGCATATTTTTAAGATTTATATAATTAGAATCATTCAGTAATGTTATATCATAATAACTGTCGATTAATTTTATATCATTTTTGATTTCTTCTAACCATTCATCAAATGCCATTTGGGTTAATGTTTCTTCATCAAATTCTTCTAATCCTAAACTTTCGGTTAAATTATATAAATACTTTTTGTATGATTCTTTTAAAGCTGTTATG
Source organism: Methanosphaera stadtmanae (assembly GCA_015062815.1). Classification (GTDB taxonomy): domain Archaea; phylum Methanobacteriota; class Methanobacteria; order Methanobacteriales; family Methanobacteriaceae; genus Methanosphaera; species Methanosphaera stadtmanae_B. The sequence goes on from SUTP01000040.1 coordinate 10,755, forward strand.
TTATTGTTCACAGCATTATAATATCTACTGATATAATCATTTAATTGAACATAATCTCCATATAATTTTGATGCTACAGTAACTGGTGTCATATGGGTTATAACTTGAGCTAAAGATCTATCTTTAGCTGTCATACCTTCACCAGGGTTTGAAACAATATATGGATAAATAATTGGTGTTTCAATTAATTGGTAAGTCCAATCGTCATCTTTCATACCTAAAGTATCTCCAGGTAACCATTCTAAAGTTCCGTGTGTACCCATGTGAACAACAGCATTTGTACCCCAAATCCTACTCATATATCTGTAGAAAGATAAATATTGAGGTGATGGTGCAAGTGATGTGTCATGGTAATTAGTTACTTCTTCCCAACCTCTGGATGGTTGTATACTAATAAATACATTTCCATAGAATATTCCTGGAATGATAATAGATGAAGCATTGTATTTCATAGAACTATTTTGATAAAGTTCCCACTTCATAATTAATTCATCAAAAGGACTTGATAATTTAGTGTACCAAGTGGATACTGCTTCTTTGTATGTTTGATTTAAAGATTGCCAATTTGATAATTCTTCAGGACTTTCTGGTCTTTGATTATACCAATTGATAGCTTGTTCATACCAAGTTGTATATTGACTGTCCGTAATATTAGTAGAATTTTCAAATAATCTTTCAGGTTCAATTGGTTGTTGATTAAACCATTTAATTGTTTTATTTAACCAAATTGAAAATTCTTTATTAAGAATTATTGAATCATTATTGATTAAGTTTGCTAACGTTGTTATATCATTTTGTCCTATTAATTTATAGAACCATTGCATATATTGTTTTCCAATGACAACTGTAGAATCATCAATGTCTGTAAAAATCATAGACCCATTACCTAAACCAGTATTCCAAGATTTTACTATTTGCTCTTGAAGACTTGCTGGTAACTCATTAAACCATTGTGCATATTGTTCTTCACTAATTAATTGATTATTACTTATTAATTCAATATAATAATCTTTCACATAACTAAACATTAAACCTGATGCCCATGTACCTTTGTTACTTAATTCAGATATGATTGTAAATAATTCATCAGTTGAAGGAATTTCTTCTTTTTTCATACCGATGTCATATCCTGCATCATACATGTGTTCAAGTAATCCACGTACACTTTCAAATACATCTAAATAAGATGCACCGATATCAGCTTTACCTGGAGGGTAACTGTATACTAATATTGATATTTTTTTATCAGAATTACTCAAATCTTTTAATACAGCATAACCTTCAGTAAGTTGAACAACCTTTTCTACACCAGATTGTATTATGATTTCAATTCCATCAGAATTAATATAGGATACTGGGACTCCACCTAATACTCCTTCAAGTCCAGGTATTGTCACTTCACGTGTCCATGAAATCTGTGGACCGAATTCACTTTCATATTCAGTCTGATCTATTTTATCAACAGCACGTATTAATGTTACATTTATGTCTTTATATGATTCTATGGTTTTATTTGTACCCATATTAGCATAATCTGTAGACCATGATATTAATGAACTTACAGCAGAAATACCTCTTTTAAGAGCACTTTCTCCACATGTTAGATTTTTGAGTAAATCAGTTAATGAAGGAGTAGTACCTTCTTGATAAAAGTTAAATGTAGCTCTACCTTTACTTTCAAATTCTTTTATCATAGCATCTATTAATTCGCCACCTTGATAGTAGCTTATTATTGGTACAAAAGAACCACTAATATTTACATTTTTATCGTACCATTCTTCAAATTCATTAAATATCCTATTAGGATTATTATATTCATTGTTATATGCTACAAGTTCATTTGTCATCCAATTTAAACTTCCAGAGTTATCACCATTATAACCAGGATCATTTTGAATCCAAGTATTGATTAATGATGCTTCAGGAGTTTTTACAAGTGATTTTAAACCCGGATAATAAAATCCCCATGTAGCATTTGGTAAAAGTGGTGTTTCACCATGTGTTAATGGATTGTAATCACTTTCATCTAATAAATATAAAATATAATTAAAGAAATTTTTCATATTAACTTTTAAAGTTTCATTATCAGCATTTTTTGCCTGCCAATATGAACCTATATAAGTATTTTCTATTGAATGTGGGGAATCTCCAATATATCCCCAGTTAAGTGATTGTGTTACAGCATCAGCATATATACCAAAAGTATATGCAATCATATCTCCTTGGGATGCTGGTGTTGAAGCAATATAATTAGCATCGATAGCAAAAGATGTTGGTGAATACATATCAACTAATATGAAATTAGCAAATGAAAGCATCCATGTCTTACTATCATCATAATTATCTCCTGTTTTAACAGTTTCAATATAATATACTCTATCACTAATAGATCTAAGAGCTAATATGTTATTAATTCTGTCACTACCATCTGTATTAACTGAGGTTAATATAGCAATATCCGGAATAAATACATAATCTAATTCTCGACTAGTCGGATAAGTCGGGACGGGATTACTCCCCCCTTCTCTCCTCAGAACCGTACGTGTCCCTTTCAAGACATACGGCTCAAGCATATCTATGAAATATTTGTTCTTGTAAATGAAAGATGTGTCTAGTGACTGAATCCCAATCAGATTCCAGTTCAGACTCATACTCAATAGCGGAGTCCAGAAAATCCATTTTTCGAACTATGTCAACATATTCAGTATTTCTCATAATCATGAACACCTCTATCATCTAAATACTTAAACTCTTTCACGTTATACACCTGCTAAAGTCAGCATATACCACGTAGTTATTATCTCCTTATTTCCTACTGCCTTAACGGCCTGTGATCATTTGCTTTCTTAGCATCCTTTACCCTACTAGGTTTAAGAACACCAGTTCGCACCGTAGTCCTCCCACCAGATACTGGTGGGTCAAAGTAGGGCTTACCAAGTTTCTCTTCTATCAGTTACGACTAACTTAGGCTCTCCTATTACACCGACAAACATATGGGTTATGCTAAGTGCACATAAATAGAGTGTGCATTGCCTGTTTGCAACACGATACGTAATATGATATCCTTTCGCGTATCGCTCTATTTAACGATGCTTGTAAGAGTTCATTTATCATTAGCCAATTATTAGTCTTTCTCTAGCCCTCATACTCCATGGACACTAGGAGCATGATTAGACATTATACCCTCATGCAACCCACACCATCCGTTACCAGTTGATGCAGTTTCGGGCGAGAATAACCCACATAACTAGGTTAACAACTCACGTTGCACTGAATTTTATAAAGGAAAAGAGAATTGCTTGTCGCACCTATCTCTAATAGTTACTATTTCAGATCCATTAGCATATGTACGATATGCAAAATTTACAGTATATGTATCTGGATTTAAATCTGCAAAATCATATAAACCTAAATCAGAACTAATAGTTGAGGCTACTAAATCTCCTTTAGAATTATATAATGTTATTTCAGCTCCTTCTACTGGAAGGCCATCTTCTTCGCCTCCAACATAAGTTTGGGATGTTTCATTATAAACACAAGAAACTACTCCAGAGATACTGTATACATTATTAGCTGTTAATTTAAGTGAATTAACAATAGTAGATTTTTTAAGTATATCACTAGAATTTATTTCTATAACTTTTGAGTTATCTTCATTTTCAGTTATACTTTGCACAGTTTCAATGATCGATTTTGAATCATTCGAATTTACTGAAATCTGATTAGCACTTGTTGATATTTTGTTAGAACTAACAACATCAGCAGTTTCACTAATAATTTGGCTTTCTATTGTTCCCATATCACTAGTGGGTGTTGTTGTATCTATGTTTGTTATATTTTCAACTGTTACATTGTTGTCTACACCGTTATCTGCCGAAACGGTTGTACAAAGCAATAGAATAAAGATTATTACACATAATGAAAAGATCTTATTTTTCATCATATGTCACCTTGTTAGTGTATTTAATAATTCTTAAAAAATCATTTATAATAATTAAATTATAAGTGATTAAAATACACTAATACTAATTAAGTTTAATTAAATTAATAAACCTATCTATAACATGATTTTTAAATTATTAAAATTATTCTATTTTTTTATAAAAAAATTATAATGAATAATATAATTAAATGAAAAAAAAGATATCAATTTATTTAAAAAAGTTTTGTTTGTTTAATTATGAATTTTAGTATATAAAAAATAAAGTAATTTTTAAAAAAAGAAATGTGAAGTAATTAATGGTTTTAATCACTTCAATTATAAAGCTTTCACGGTTAAAGCTTTTGCAGTGTATTTTACTCCTGATAATATATTATTACCTGAGTAACTTAGAGTAATGTCATAAACTCCATCTTTAGCCCATGGTAATATGCTGTATAAACATACAGCAGTTCCATCAGTTACTTTTCTTGTTTCATAATATTGCTCTCCATATTCATCTTCAAATGGTATTGTTTTACCATTTATTTTGAATATGTATGATCCAGAAGTAACTGCTTCATTAGTTTGATTTGTAACTAATGTTGCAACTATCTGTACTTGTTCACCAGGAGTTGCGGTTATATTATTTATTGTAACATTTACACCTTGTTTTTTAAGAACAATAGTATCATTTACTGTACCTGTTGTGTATCTGACATTTTCACCAATGATTAT
>SUTP01000040.1:15511-17063 GCA_015062815.1 Methanosphaera stadtmanae
GTTACTATTGCTTTAAATGTAGTTACTGCACCAGTTTCTATTTTTTCAGGAACTTCTATAACAATCACAGCTTTTTCTTTGAAATCAGCTCCGATATTATCTTTAACTACTATGTTTTGTGTTAAATCACTACTTTCTACAGCTACAGCATTATCACCACTTACTTTAAATCCTGTTGTTGGATTATTTGCATCTAATGTGTTGTTTGTCACATTGTTATTTTTTACTTCACAAATGTATACTGTTGTTAACTCTTCAGGTATTCCCCGTCTTGATGGATAACCTTCTCCATAATCAACAATATTAATTTTATTGTTAGTTATTACAACATAATCTGATCCATCTTGTGATTGTATTCCTACAGTGTATGGTGGTATATGTTCTACTACATTATTTACGCTTAATGAGGAATTACCATAGGCATTTATTGTGTTGTTTGAAATTATAATCTCTGGAGATCTGTCAATTGCCATTCCCATTGCACTGTATGTTCCATTAATATTGATTATATTATTTGTAATGTTATTTTTTTCAGTATCAAATAATTCAATTGCATAAACTATTGTTGAATTAATATTAATCTTATTATTATTTATAGATACATAAGTTACTCCTGTACCTGTACCACCCATTTCTGAACTGATGATTCCATAGGCCATTGCTTCATCATCACCAGTTAGCTCAGTTGTGTTAAAACATACAATATTGAGTGTATTGTTTTCAATAATACTATTTGTAAATCCATTACCTACTTGTATACCATTGGCATATCTTACACCACTGGAATAAATTGTGTTATTTGCTATTGTAATATTTTCTAAATTGGATAATGCATTTAAAGCATAGAAAAATGTTCCTTTTGCTCCTTCATGTGATGTAATGTTTATACGATTATTTATAACGGTTACATTTAAGCTTTCTCTTAATTCTATGGCATCTGTTGTTCCATAAGGTTCTATTGTTGCATTTTCTCCTTTTACTACTGTGACTTTATTGTTTTCAACTAAAACATTTTCAGCATTGTTTACGTATATTCCCATTGTATTAGCAACAGGGGTTTCTGACATCCAATTGATCATTAATGCGGGTCCTGAAACAAATACAGTATTGCCTTCAACAATCACGTCTAGACCTTCAACACCAATTCCACGAGTAATGCCCTCATTATTTGTAACAGTTATATTATTATTTAATATTTTAGTACCTATACCTGAGGTTATTATTGCATAATCATATCCTGTACTTACTATTTTTAAATCACTTACTGTTGCATTATCAGCATCTTCAGTAACTTCTATTTGAGTATTGGTTATGGTTCCAGTTCCATCACTAGTTAAAGTAACACCTGGTTTATCAACTTTAAAGATTTTATCTGAGAAATCTCCTGTAAGTACTATCACATCATTATCTTCAACTTTATTGGTTGTGTAACCACTATTTGAGAAGTATGTGTTATAATTTCCATTTGTCACATAGTGTGTGTTTGTTTGTGTTAGTTTGTTTGTGGTTAGTTTTTGTTGGATTGTTATTGCGTCTTTGATTGTTGTTGTGG
>SUTP01000041.1 GCA_015062815.1 Methanosphaera stadtmanae
ATTATATAGTTATAAAAATGCGAAAAGGGGAAAATAGATTAAAATTTATGGCGTTTATTATCATAATAAACGACAAGAGGGAAATATATGTAGTAAATAACAAAAATGATATGATAAAATGTTATAAAAAATAGTAGCGAAAAAGAGAATTAAATGATATGTAAAACACTAAAAGTTACATCACATTTGAACAAAATAATAAAAAAATGAAATACCTAAATTAGTAGTCACAGATCCCTAATGACATTTATTACTAAATTATGTAATCATTAACCCATTAAAATTGGAAACTTACTCTATTAAATATTAAACTAACTTCCACAAAAACATATAAAAAAAGAAATATAAAGAGTTTAAATAGAGGTAGTAGAGCAATTCTATTGTAATATGTTTCAACAAGATTTAGATGATAGAATATTCAGAAAAATCAAAATTACAATAATATTTTGTTTAATATATTCATATGTACTATAAATATTTTATATAAAAAGTAATTGTTGGCTTCATTATATAAAAAAGAAAATAATGAATAGAATTTAATTCATTTCTTAAATAAAAGTTTTATGAAACAAGAATAGTGAGTTTTTAAGTTTGATTAACTATATTTGAATGAACTTTAACTTAGTGAACTCTACTAATTGCTCATAATCCAAATACTTAAGAATATTTCTATCTACCATGGGTGTAATAGATAATTAATCTTGAGAATGACAAGCTAATCTTTATAACTTTTGGTATAATAAGACTAAACTTAGCATAATATGATGAAAGGATGTAATAATATGGCTAAAAAGAAAAAAGAAGAAAAAACTCCGAACTTGGATACTATTCTATTTAATTGTAGAGATTATTTACGTGCAGCAAGAAACTCCGGATCTTTTTTTGAGAAAAGAGATATGATGTTGACACTAGTATTTTTACGTTTTATTGGAGAAAAATACGAAGATGGGATAGAAAATTTAAAGGAGCTTCTGGTATCGAAGGGACTAGATCCTGAAGATGAAAATATAAGAGCAGCTTTTTTTGATGATGCTACTTTTCCAGATGGTACATATAATTTACCAGAAGAAGCAAGATGGTCCACAATCATTAATACACCTGCACCCCAGCTTAATGTTGCATTAGATAATGCGTTACATAGTATTGCAACGAGTTCTAAGCAACTAAAAGGTTGTTTTGTAGAAGGAACATTTACATCTAGAAACCTTGCTCCCAACGATATTAAGAAAGTTGTTGATGAAGTAAATAAAATCAGTCATAAAACATTTGGAGAAGAAAAGGATCTTATAGGTCGAGTTTATGAATATTTCTTAAAAGAATTTGCTGTTAATGCTACGAAGGAAGAAGGAGAATTTTATACTCCTCATGATGTAGTACAATTAATAGCAACTCTCATAGAACCTTTTGATGGAACATTATATGATCCTTGTTGTGGATCTGGAGGAATGTTTATTCAAAGTGCAGATCTTGTCAAATCAAAACAAGGAGATATAAATAGAATTAATGTGTATGGACAAGAGAAGGAAGCTGCTACATACAGATTAGCAAAGATGAATCTAGCACTAAGAGGAATTAGTCATAATTTGGGTGATATAAGTGATTCCACATTTACTAATGATTTACATAAAGGTTTGTATTTTGATTATATTATGGCAAATCCCCCTTTCAATCTCAAGGGATGGTACAATGACAATCTTCAATCAGATCCAAGATGGTCTGATTATGAAACACCTCCAGCAAGTAATGCAAATTATGCCTGGATTTTACATATGCTTTCTCATTTAAAACCATCAAATGGTGTAGCTGGATTTTTACTTTCAAATGGTGCATTAAATGATAGTGATACTTTAGAAATACGAAAAAAATTAATACAGAATGATAAAGTAGAAGCTATTATTGTTCTTCCAAGACAATTGTTCATAACTACAGATATTAGTGTCACTTTATGGATTTTAAACCAAAATAAAAAAGGTGGTGAATATCATAATAAGAATCTCCGTAATCGTGAGCATGAAATATTATTTATGGATTTACGTCAATGGACTGAAAATGCTGTTAAAGGAGAAAGTAAAAAGAAAGTTCGTTTATTAAATGAACAAATTGAAAGAGTTGCTAAGATTTATCATACATGGCAGTCTGAAGGAACAAATGGGTCAGAATATGAAGAGCCTGAATTATATCGTAGTGTTGAAATCTCAGAAATTGAGGAAAAAGGATGGGCTCTTACTCCAAGTAAATATATAGAGTTTATTGATCATGACTTAGAAATTGATTACGAAAAAGAAATGACTCGCATTCAGACCGAAATGCGGGAAATTATGAAACAAGAAAAAAAATCCCAGCAGATGTTGGAAGATGCATTTAGGGGAATTGGATATGACATTGATGAAATATAAACTAGGAGATTTAATTGAACAATGTGACAATAGAAATCAAGAATTGAATTATTCATTGAAAGATGTTAAAGGAATATCAATTCAAAAGATATTTATTGAAACAAAAGCAAATATGAAAGGTGTTTCATTAAAACCATATAAAATAGTAAATTCTGATGATTTTGCATATGTCACAGTTACATCACGTAATGGTGAGAAAATCACTTTGGCATATAATGCAACAAAAGATACATATATTATATCTTCTTCATATATCGTATTTAGAGTTAAAGAGAAAAGCAAACTCGATTCAAGCTATCTTTTCATGTATTTTAATCGACCGGAGTTTGATCGTTATTCAAGATTTAATTCATGGGGGTCTGCAAGAGAAACTTTTAGTTGGGAGGATATGTGTGATATTGAAATAGAACTTCCAAGTTTAGAAATTCAGAAAAAATATGTAAATGTTTACAATGCTATGATTACAAATCAGCAAAGTTATGAACATGGGTTGGAGGATTTGAAGCTCGTTTGTAATGCATATATTGAGGGATTGAGACGTGATATGCCATGTGAGGCTATTGGTAAATATATAGTTCAGAGAAATGAAAGAAATACCGATGAATCAATTGATTTTGTTATGGGATTAAGTACAAAAAAAGAATTTCGTGAAGCACAAAGCAGAGTAAATCGAAAAAAACTAGGTAATTACAAAATTGTAAAACCCGATAATTTTGCTTTTGTTCCCACAACTGATACTTGGAAAGTGTTAGCGTTTGCTTTGAATAATTTTAAAAGAGACTTAGTAGTATCTCCAATCTATGAAGTTTTTAGTATTAATAAAAATAAAATAATACCTGAGTATTTAGCAATGTGGCTTTCGAGAGAAGAATTTGATAGATATGCTAGATTCCATTCTTGGGGGTCTGCAAGAGAAAACTTTTCTTTTGATGATATGAAAAATGTTCAGATACCCATACCAAACATATCAATTCAAGAGGCAATAGTTGATATATATAATGTATATAAAGAACGAAAAGTAATTAATGAAAAACTAAAAAAACAAATAAAAGATATCTGTCCTATATTGATTAAAGGATCTATAGAAGAAGCTATGAAAAATGAGGCATAATTTATGGCAAAGTTAAAAAATTATGATGGACATTATTGTGAATCAGAGTATGAATATGCTTTTATTGACTTTTTAGAAAATGTAGGTTGGAAATATAGGGCAGGAAATGATATTGGCCGAGTACATAAAAAAGATGTTTTAAACGAAGCAGAACTTGAAGAATTTATAGTCAGAACAAATGATGACTTAAATGATGAAGAAATTCAGCAATTAATTGATAATGTTCGACTTATTGGTGCTGAAACTGACTTCGCTACTTTACACAAAATGTATGGCTGGATGATAAATGGAATACAATTCACTCCTGAAAACGGTCAACCAAAAATGGTTTCTTTAATTGATTTTGAAAATCCTGAAAATAATATTTTTACTGTAGTTAATCAATTTGTTGTGGAATATACCAATAATGGAGAGAAGACAACTCGTAGACCAGATGTACTTCTCTATGTGAATGGTATACCCTTATGTATTATAGAACTGAAAAACCCGGCAGATAAAAACACTACTATTTATGATGCTTGGGAACAAATTTATAACAGATATTGGAGAGATATTCCTCATTTATTACATTATTGTCCTTTAGCATGTATTTCTGATGGTGTGAAAACTAGGTTAGGAACTGTACGTACACCTTATGAACACTTTTATGCATGGCGTCGTGTTAATGATGAGGATACTATTTCTGCCATGCCTTTTGAAGAAACAAATACAATGATTAAGGGTGTATATAGTCCAGAACGATTCTTAGAAATATTCAGGGATTATATTTATTTTCAAGATAGCATATATGACAAAGATGAGCTTGAGATAGTATGTAGATATCCTCAGTTTTTCGCTACTCGTTTGTTAAAGCAAAGTATAGTTAAATCAGTAGTAGAAAAAAGTGGAAAAGGGGGTACGTATTTTGGTGCAACTGGTTGTGGTAAAACTTATACCATGGCTTTTTTAGCACGTCAACTTGCACTTCGTTGTACTGATATTCCTGAAATTGGTTCACCAACTATTGTTATGATTGTTGATCGTGATGAACTTCAAAAGCAGGGTGCAAAACTTTTTACAAAAAGTAAAGAATTTTTAAATATCGGAGAAGTTTCTATAGTAAAAAATAGAAAAGAATTGAGAGAAGAGCTGGGATCTAGACAAAGTGGTGGATTTTATATTTGCACTATCCAGAAGTTTAGTGATAGAAAAGATGACAAAATTGGACTGATAAACGAACGTCAGAACATAATTTGTTTTTCAGATGAAGCTCACAGAACTCAAATTGAGCACTCTAAAAAGATACGATTCAGTAAAGATGCTGATGATAATATTAAAGCTATGATTTCAAAACCTTATGCAAAGGTATTAAAAGAAGCTTTTCCTCACGCTACATTTGTGGGATTCACAGGAACACCTATAGCTGAAACATATCAAACTTTTGGCCAGGAAATCGATAGGTATACTATGGATCAGGCTGTTGCAGATGGACTCACGGTTCCTATCAAATATCATCCAAGAATTGCTAAGGTATTGTTGGATCAACAGAAAGTAAAAGAAATTGAAGAATATTACAAAAAATGTGCGGATGATGGTGCTACTGAAGAAGATATTAAGGATAGTAAAAATGCAATGAGCTCTATGGAAGTGATACTTGGTGAGCCATTAAGGCTTGAAAGACTTGCTGTAGATATACACAATCATTTTATGGATTCTTGCTCCCAGAATCCTGAAAGAATTCAGAAGGCTCTGATTGTTTGTTCAAGTAGACCAATTGCATATGCTTTATTGATGAAATTTAAAGAAAAATATCCAGAATGGTTTGAAGAAAAGAAAGTTCCTGATGATATTGATGCTTCTGAAGAGGAACTTAAAAAATTAAAGCCTATGCCTTATATAGCTATGGTAGCTAGTGTTGGTAGTAATGATGAAGAGGAAATGTATAATTATCTGGGTGGCGTAAAGAATGATAAACGTACAGAAGAGTTAGATGCTGCATTTAAACAAGAAAAATCTAATTTACGTATTGTTATAGTTGTTGATATGTGGATTACTGGTTTTGATGTTCCAGCATTAACTTATTTATATAATGACAAACCTCTTAAGAAGCACATGTTAATTCAGACAATTAGCCGTGTGAATAGAAAGAATCCTGGTAAAGAATATGGGATGGTTATAGATTATATTGGTATACGTGACAATATGCGTGAAGCAATGAAAATATATGGTGGGGATACTTCTGTTGCTCCAACTGCTGATGATGTTGAACAGGCTACAATTATATTTAAAGAACAGCTATCTATACTGAATATGTTGTTTAAAGATTATGATTTGAAACCATTTCTTAATCCAGACTGTGATCCTGCAAAAAGATATGAATTACTTGCAAAAGCCGCAGAATATGTTTTTGCATCAGTTGAAGAGTTGCATTTAGAAAGTAATGATGGAAAGGGATCCCATAAAGTATCATTTAAAACATATTTTTTAAAAACTGTTACAAGAATGCGTGCAGCATTTGAAATATGTCAACCATCAGGAGAGCTAGATGATGAAGAATCTGCTCTTGCTCAATGTTACATGGCGATTGCCGGATTTGTACGTAAGATGAGTGGAACTAGTGAACTAGATACTGATACAATGAATCGACATGTATCTAAAATGGTTGAAGAGGCTCTGAAGTATAATGAGGTTGAGAATGTACTTGAAACTGGAGAACAAGAAGATATTTTCAGTCCAGAATATTTTGAAAAGTTATCGAATGTTAAAATGCCTGCTACAAAACTTGAATTGTTAATCAAAATGCTTAATAAACAAATAAAGGAATATGGAAAGGTAAATCAAGTTGCTGCAAAGGAATTTAAGGAAATGATTGAAAAAACTATTGCTGAATACCATGAAAGAAGAAAACATCTATCTGCAGAAGAAGCTGGAGAAACTCAAGAAAAAGCAACAGAGAAGATTATTGATACTGCTACTAAACGAGCTCTCGCAATTCTCGAAGAGATGAATAAAAGTAAAGAAAGCTTCAGAAAAATTGGATTAACATTTGAAGAAAAGGCATTTTATGATATATTATTATCTTTACGTGATCAATATAATTTTGAGTACGGAGAAGACAAAGAGATTGATGGAATTATTGTAAATGATAGGTGTAAGGAGTTAGCACGAAAAGTAAAAGAAATCATTGATATTAAATCTTCTTTTGCTGATTGGTTAAATAATCAAAATGTGAGAAATCAACTTAAATTAGATATAAAAATATGTCTTGTAGAGAATGGTTATCCACCACAGTATAGTCCAGAAGTATTTAATAAAGTGATGGAACAGGTAGAAAATTTTGAGGAAAATGTAGAATAAAGTTATAGTATATGGTACATAAGATTAAAGGATATTTTTTATTATTATTAATGAAAGACTAAATATAAATACACAATATAAAAAAAAATAAGTGAAAATTCAGTTGTGATGCTTCTCATAAAATAACACCCATTAATAGAAACTGAGACAAAATCCTCAATTTCTTTAATTTGATGTTTAACTTAAAGTAATTTTAATTAATCTTAAAAATTGAAAAATTAAATGATAAACATCACAGGTAATTATGTAAAAATTTAAAAAGTAAGTTATCTTTAAATAATTACTAAAATTGAAAATATTAAAAAAGTTAAAATACCTAAACAAAACAGTGTTAAAGACCAATTAATTATTCGATACTTTTTATTTGCTACTTTAGCAAGTTGATAAATTTGAACACTTATTTGCTCTTTAAATTTATCTTCCTCGATTATTTTAATTTCATCCACATATTCTTTTTCGTTAGAATAATATTCACTTATAGATTTGTAATATATTATATTGTTATCTGATTTACTTGTTCTTGGAATTAAACAAAATACAGAAGAAAATAATGATAATGAAAAGAAAATAAATGTTATAATATATCCTCCTTTAATCACTAATGAGTCAGCACAATAAACATAATCTTTTATACTATATAATATATTAAAAATAACGCCAATTACTGCTATAAAAGCTATAGCTTTTGCATCTGCAAATTTAATCCACTCTTTATTTTCATCATAAATTGTCCACAAATCTTTTTTATCCATATTAACGACCTATATCCTTAATTCATATATTTGTGTATTCTCATTAAGATTCGAACGTTTGAGTTTTCTTTTTTGAATCTTTTTCCTTTTTAATATTTTTCGCCAATAAGTATGAGCCAAGGTAACAGAACTAAATCCTACAAGTATTTGATTTTCATCAGCAAGTTCTCTAATTTTACAAGTAGCATCTAAATCATATCCATATATTTCATTGTTATTTCCAACATTCTCCACATAAGCCTCGCCAAAATTTATTCCAATTCTAAAATATAACAAGGGCAGTTCTTTTTTTTCTAAAAATTTGTTTATTACATTTACAATAAACAGTTTTATAATACCTGCACAATCAAGTGAATTATCTATTTTCGATGAAATATTATAAGATGTATAAAATGCTATTAAACCATCCCCTTCAAATTTAAATATGTGACCTCCGAATTTACGAATAATATTTTCAGTTTCTTTAAGGAATAACATTTTTATACGTGCATTTGTTTTATTATTTACTTTACGACTAATATTTGTTGATTCAACAAGATCTATTGACATAAAATTGAAATATACATTATTTTTATTTGCTTGATACAAAATCTCTTCAGATGCACTTAATTCAATTTTAGTATCCTCTGAAAAATAAGTGTCCAATAAATTATAACGTTCAAAAAAATATTCAGCAATATTATCAATTTTTGGTCCTGGTGCAAGGATAGGTGTATTTAACATTTGTTTAAAAATGTTTTCACAGACTTCCATAGGTATAAAACATTGATCAAATTTATCCCAATAACCCTTTTTATCTTTAGTATTTATTAATTCATACCTATCTGGATCTAATGTGGACAGAGTATGTAAATGTCCTGTTTCAGGATCTCTCGAATAGTCCATAATTTTAAAGTCAAATCTATAATTAGGAACTGGATTATCTGTAACTTTTTCTTTCATATAAACACCTTAAAAATTTTTAGTTTTTAACAATTTAACTTATTTCCAAACATTTAAAATTATTTAATTTAAAATTTTTTAGCATCAAGTTCATTAATTGTAATTTCTTTAATATAATAATATATTGTCACCTGAAAGACTGCATATTTATATTCTACAATAGTTTTTACTTTAATATCACAATCCATTATCAAATTATTGATTATCAAATGTTTTTTATTAAATTTAACAGAGAAATGTTTTTCTTTCAATTCATTATAATGTATTTTATAAAAATTAACTAAATCTGATTTATAAATATAATCTTTTATTATATATGTTAAAAACTCATCCTCCCTAATAAATAAATTATTTTTATTTTCATTAATATCAAAATCAATTAGGAAGTCCTTAGATATCTTAATCGGAATTCTAATTTTGTTTTTTAAGTTATCATTTGTTTCTTCTAAATTAATATTGTCAGATTTTTTAATGTTTTCCTTGATTTTATTTCTTAAAAATTTATTTACTTGTTCTAAAAATTCATTAGTGAATGTTTTATTAATCAAATACTCCTCAGTTAAAAATTCTATTTTCCTAAATTTTTCTAATACATCTTCATTACTAATGGATGTATTATTAATTAATTCATATGTCTGTAGATTAAATGACATAATTAATTGTTCTTTATAAACCAAAAAAGTTTTAACAATTCGGTATTCTTCATCATTTTCAAGTTTGTCTATATCTTCAGAATCCATTAAATTAATCATTATAAAGTTTTGAATATAATCTTCTAAGTTGAACAATGAACCTACAAAATATGACATTTTATATTTATTTTTATATAAGTTATATAAACTTATAATATCCATTTGTTCATGATAGAAGAGGTTAACCCGTTGATCAATAAAATAAATGGAAGAATTATCAATATTATGATTGCGAAGAACATTTATATAGTTTTTAAGATTAATATTACTGTCTACATATTTATATAACAAATATCCTCCTATGGAATAATATAACATGTTTAAACTTTCATCATCTAATTTGGTGTTTTTAGTATATGCGTCTCCATTTCTTTTAGGTAATAATGTTCTGGTTTCAAGGGATGGAATTTCATTAATAATATGCTTAAATTTCTCATAATTATCATAATCAATTAATTGTTTGAAAAAATCCCATAAATATTCTGGTTTCAACTTCATAAAATCTGATTCAAGATATATATAATTCAATATGTATAAAAATATTTCTTTTAAATAAATAAAGGAATCATGTTTTTCACTTAGTGTTCTTTCATAAAATGAAGAAAATTTCTTGTTGGGATTATTTGGATCCATTTTTCCATCACTTAAAATAAATGCTTGTAAAAATGGTGATTCATTTGTTTTATCTGAATTTAACATATGATAATCCTTTAAAAAAATCTCATATAATTTTTCACCTATATAAGATGAAATCTCTTCAGAAGGTTCATTTAAAGATATATCATAAACATAATATATTTGATTAATTATTGAATTTATATAATCAACTGAATTTTCATCATTATCTTCATTCAATTTTTCTATAAGTTTAAATAACAAATTTAATGCCTTTTTAGTAATAGAATATTCTTTTTTCAACATATACTTTGTACTAATATCACTAACCATTTTTATTGTTTCAAAATCGTAACTTTCTTCTAGCTTATTTTCAATCATTTTAATATAGGATAATGGATTTGAATATTCAAATTGTAATTCTATTAAATCTATGATAAAATAAATAGTTATTAAAGAAGTTGGAATTGTGAAATGGATCATTATGGAGTTTTTAGTTGAATACCAAATGAAACAAAGTATCATGCTTGTAAATCCAAACAGTATAAATTTAATCAGTCTAGGATCTTTTTTAAATTCATTTAATGCATATGATGAAAAATTATTTGTTACTTGTGTTAAAATAAATTGAGATAATGTGAATACTATTAAAAATGCTGTAAACAAGAAGGATATATAACCTGTTGAATTCGTTAGAATAAATGGATCAACTGAATTTCCTGTAGACAAGAAGTAAACGAATAATATTAATTTAATTAAAATAATTACTCCCACAGAATATTTGATTATTTGTTTTAACAAATCTAAATAGTTTGAAAGATTATTGTTATAGTTTTTCATTTAACCACTATGCTATTTTAATTATTATTCTAATTTTGATTATTATTCTATTTTATAAAAATTTTAAATAAATATTATAGAGTATAGTTCATAGTACGCTTGGAGGATTAAACGTTTAAATTACTTATTCTATTATTAGTTCTTAATAATGAATAAATTTTTCTATTCAAATAAAAGGTTTGTCAAGTGAAAATATATCAGTTACAGGCCATTAGAAGTATGTGTAAATATATATTAAATATTATTATAGCGTGAAACAATTCCGTTTGAGGTTTTTCATCAAGAGTTTATTATAATTATATTTGTAATTATTAAAATATAATTTGGGATTATTTAATGTATAACATAAAAATACATACAATTCACATAACAATGAAGTCATACATCCTCTTTATTCAGAAAAAAACCGTTTGTTGTACACTTTATTATAAATATAAATAAAAATATATTTTATTTTATGAAAATAAAAAAAAGTTTAGAGGAAGAAGTTACTTATTTAATCAATCAAAGATGTGAGGGTGTATATTGGGATTTTAAACGCATAATTAAATTTGATAAAGATTTACTTCATGATATTTTAGCTTTATCTAATTGTAAACATAATGGAAATCGATATTTGATTATCGGCGTAGAAGATCCTAAAAATCTTAAAAATAAAAATGATTCTATGATAATTGGTTTAACTGATGAACAATTATCTAAGATTGAATCTAATAATTTTTACAATTGGTTTCAAACTTTTGATTTTGCTAATCAACGACCAAAAATTGATTATCAACAGATTGAAATTAATACTAAAAAATTAATCATATTAGTTATTCATAACAGTAATCAAAAACCATTTTATATTATCAATGGCAAAAATGAATATTCACCTTTAAATAATAAAATATATACACGAATTGGTGATACAAATACGCCAATTAATTCATATCTATCATATAATGATATTAAAGAAATGTGGAAAGAACAATTTGGTTTAACAGGTAATGTGAAGGAAAAGTTTAAAACTTTATTAACTGATCTTAGTAATTGGGAATTTAGAGATGTAGATAATAATTATTTTTGTTTAAAAGATCCAAGGTATACAATTAATATTATCTTAGATAATCGTAAATTCATGGAGGCTTTTTTAGTATTTTATGGAGATTCTGATTTTCATTATGCTACTACTAAGTTTGTATCAGATGGGACTATAATTTATTCATATGATTATGTTTTTTGTGATGAATATAGGAATCAATTTCCAACACCACATTTCTATCCAATTAGTGAATTAAATGGATATTCTTATGGTTTTTATTATTATATTAAAAATACATTTGAATTTTTATTATTGGAGTTATGTGAAAAGAATAATATGATAATATCCAGATATAATAAAAGTTTTCCTTACATAATTTTTGAAAATGATGATGAATTGGAAAAATTTATTAAATATATTACTTCAAATGATAACATATTAAATGAATTAAATATCAAAAATAATGATTCTAATATATTACCTAAAAGGTTTAAGCAACGTGTTAATATTGATAGTTTAGAAAAATTTAAAAATTTATATTATAATACTTATATTAACTTAAAAACAAGTGATTTAAATGAGTAAAGGTGTAGTTTTCAATAATACAAATTATGAATTGTCTAATTTAATAAGTGATGTTGATTCAGGCATTATAGCATTACCTGATTTACAACGCCCTTTTGTTTGGAAAGATAAACAAATAAGAGATTTAATTGATTCATTGTATAAAGGTCTTCCTGCTGGATTAATTATATTATGGAAAGTTGGAGATAATAGTGAATTTAAACCTATTGGTTTTGATAAATCCACTACTCCAAATAGATTAGTTATTGATGGTCAACAAAGATTAACTTCTTTATTTACTATTTTCACAGGTAAAAAAGTACTTGATAAAAATTATAAGTCTAGACTTCCACGTATTGGTTTTAATCCATTAACTGAAGAAATTGATGTTATTAATTCTAGTAAAGAGAAAGATGTTGAATGGATTAACAATATCACAGAGATTTTTCTTGATAAACGTAATGTAAGAAAAACATATATAAAATCTTTAAAAGAAAAGAAACCTGAAATAGCTATTGATGAAGATTTAATTGAGGATAATCTTGATAGAATTGCTGACATCAAACATTATCCTTTTAGTGTGTTAGAATTATCTAGTGATTTGGATCCTGAAGAAGTATCAGAAATTTTTGTTCGTATTAATTCTAAGGGAAAAGTTTTAAATCAGTCCGATTTTATTCTTACCTTACTAAGTATTTATTATGATGAAGGGAGAGTTGCTTTAGAAGAGTTTAGTAAAGGATGTAAAAATCCAAGTGTTGATGGTGAATTTACTTCTTATAATAGAATTAATGCATTTCCAGATCCTGAACATTTAATTCGTAGTGCTGTTGCATATGCATTTTATCGTGGAAGACTGAAATACGCTTATCTTATTTTAAAGGGTAGAGATTTTGAAAATCGTATAACTACTAAAGAGTTGAGAGATACTAATTTAGAAATATTCAAGGAAGCTTTAGGTGATGTTTTAAATATTGTTTATTGGCAAGATTATATTAATTTAATTAGTAGTATTGGTTTTATTAATTATAAAGACTTAATTAGTTCACAGGTAGGTTTTTATGTTACTTATGCTCTTTATTTAATTGGTAAAATTAAATTTAAAGTCGATATATATGAATTAAATAGAATTATTAGTAAATGGTTTGTGTTTAGTCAATTAACACAAAGATACTCTGGTTCACCTGAATCTATTATAGAACAAGATTTAATTTCAATAAAAAATACACAAGATTTTGTAGATGTATTGAATAATATAATGGATAATGAATTAACAAATGATTATTGGAATATAACATTACCTCAAAGAAATATGGTTTCTAGTCGTTATAATTATGCATTCAAAGTTTATAATGCTTCACTAATTTATAAAGATGAAAATATTCTTTTTTCACATACAAAACTAAGGGATCAACTAAGACCTGATATTAAATCACCTAAAAAATCTATAGATAAACACCATATATTCCCTCAGAACTATCTTAAAAAACAAGGATTAGAACAAACACAATATAACCAACAAGCTAATATGATTTACATAGAATATATGGATAACATAAGAATCAGTGATAAACCACCATATGATTACTGGCCAATGATGTTAAATTTATTAAATGAAAATGAAAGACATGAAATAGAAGAAAATTACCAAGAAGCCTATGACTTACCATACGAATTCTGGAATATGGAATATAATGAATTCTTAACTGAAAGACGAAAATTAATAGCTAAAAGTATAAGGAAATACTTTGAAATGTTGTAAAATATTCTCATTTTTCTTCGTTATATGTGGATAAAATGAATGAAAAATAATAAAGCACTAAATTCACAAATTATAACCTTGTGTGAATATTAAGTGATTAGGTGGAAGTTACGAAAAAAAAATATTAGTGAAATTTATAAATTTTATGTATATCAGTAAATAAAAAATATATTAAAATAAGGAAAATTGAAAATCTAATTTTACAAAATTAACAAACAATCTAATAAATAGAATCAGATCAAAAAATATAAAAAAATAGAATTAGTAGTAACGACCATATATATAGCCACTACGACTTGTATAACCAGAAAAATGACCCGACTGTTTATTATGGGAGTTCATACGAAGCATATCATCATCCAAGTCAGCCATATAAGCCTCCATATCTTCCATCTCTTTAATCTTTTTATCTTCATAATACCTATAAAGTTGAGTATCATAATCTTCAAAGTACAATTTCTGTTCAGGAGTTAAATCTTGTTCAATACGTAATGGTTTAATAATAGTACCATTATCTAAAGTAACGTTGCTTTCCCACATTGCATTGCCTACCCAATAAAAATCATCATCTATATAATGTATATACTCGAAACTGAAATTTTTAATGTCGAATTTTTTCTTGGTAGCATAAGCAATACCCACAACCAAATCTTTATGTAAATGATAACAGTGACCAGTTAAAGTATCATTAAACATAGCATATTTTAAACCAATATCACCTTTATATGTATCGTAAACACCATCTTCATAAACAAAAACGAAATCAGAAGCTACAACATGTGTTGTTTTCTCCTGATTATTTGAGTCAGCATTAACAGGCGATATTAACAATCCAAAACACAATAAAAATATTAAACCTAATTTAAAAGCATTCATACAAAACTACCATATATTATTTCATAATAAAAAATTTTATCATATTGTATTTTCTAAAAAATTATATATATTTTTTTTATGTTTTTAATGATTTTCTAATATTACTACTTATTATAATTTAAAATCAGTAGTAATTTCTAAAACATTCACACTTTCAGATAATATTTTAACCAATCTACTATCCAAGTCACTATAATTTTCTTTATAATCAATTTCACCCAATTCGCTACGAACCTGATAAGCTAAATGTTCCTCTTCTAATGAAAACTGAGCATTTATTCCATCCTTATTTCCCCTGGCATCTAGTCGAATCCATTTGTCTACATATACTGTGTTTAAGGCATGTATCATATAACCTTCACTGGCATCGTCTGCTCTTGTTAGTAGTTGATAAGTAATTCCTGAAGGTATTTTGTTTGCTCTTAATAGTGCTGCAAGAAGACATGATTTGGTCCAGCAAATCCCTGTCCTATTTTTTAGAACATCACTGGCATTTTTTGAAACAATTCTTGAATTTATATCCCATGAATGAGCTATTTCATCCCTGACAAAATAGTAACTATTTTCTATATATTCTAATTCATCATTTGATTGTTTTTTTAATTCCAATACTTTTTCCAGAATAATTGGATTATTATAATCAATACTTTCGGTTTCTAATAGAAATTCATTCATAATATCCCTTAAGTAATAATTTTGTTATTATTCTAATATAATTATTAATGCCTGTTGCTGTATTCAAGTAGTCTTCCTACATGATCTGTTTCGAAGAACATGTCTTTTTTAGCCATGATTATAATAACTGTAAGCACTGTTATTACTATTGTCTCCAGGCACTTTGTCTCTGGAGTTAGTGCTATTTTCTCCTGCATGAAATTGACGAAGAAATGGAATATCATGCAAGCTAGTATTGAACGGTCACTTTCAAGATAGACCCATGTAATGACAAATCCCATGGGTATTCCGCTTACAAAAAAGTTAATCACATAGAGGGGATTAACCATAAGTCCTGCCTGATATGTTCCCTGAATAAAGATTAAAGGAAAATGCCAGAAAGACCATAAGATTCCGAAAATCATGGATTCCCAAAACCAGTTCATATAGTTACCAATTGAATCCTCACAGTATCCTTTCCATCCCACTTCCTCAATTATTGAAGCAATTGTAATGGTAATAAATGCTCCGGCTATTCCAACACCAGTAAAGGAAAAGCTTTCAGTAAAGGAAAACTGGCTAAGTGACTGTCCAAAAGGTAACGACAACATTATAGAACAGACTATTACTATAGCAAATACAATCACAGCCCAAAGTACATTCAGCCATTTTACTTTGTAAAATCCCAAGATTTTATTCTTAAAGTCTTGCTTAAGTGCATCTGAGCCTGATACCATAATGAAAACTGTAGACACAATGGCTGGAGCCATAAGGCCTACCAGCATGAGTAATGGACTGATGCTTTCTGGCAAAAAGATTGCTGGAATCCAAAATATCCATGTAAAAATATATGCCAGTACAAAAAAGAGGACTGGTTTATATTTGTAGTTATCTGTATTGTTCACTTGACTGCCTCCATATCTGTTTTATCAATCAGATTGTAAATGAAACTCATCGTTCCGTTTTCTGCTCCTAGTAGTTTTTCAGTCATGTCTATAAAGACTGAAATATCTCTTTCTGTGAATGTACCTTCATTAAAGGTACCGTCACTTATGATAAGGAGCATCTTAACTCGTTCAGGTATATTGTCGCATTTAAAGATGC
>SUTP01000117.1 GCA_015062815.1 Methanosphaera stadtmanae
TTCATGAACGATAAGAGAAAAATTAATGAAGAAATCATCAACAAATGGAATGAATTGTTCTCTAAATTCGTCGAATTTAGGACAAGACATTACGGGTAGCAGGATGGACAAGTGTCAAATATAGTTTTACTTTTAATATATTGATATAAATTTGATTTACATCAAATTTAAATCCACATTTAATACGTCACAATTACCTTCTTCATCGGTGAATATAACTTCAGTATTTTCTGGAGAACAACATGGATAACCAGCTTTAGAATAACAATTAGATGTAGGTTCAAGAATAGATGTAGATGATGGAACTATAGTTGTGGTAATTTTAGGTACGATAATGTTTTTGGTCTTAGGTTTAAGTTCTGGTTTTTTTGTAATGACTTCATCAATAGAATCAACCCACTTTTCGTTCCATCTTTCAAGGTACCATTCAGAATATTCACCTTTGCTTGAATCAAATTTCAAACTGCTACTATTTTTAGTATTGCCGTTCAAACAAATTTCTGGATTCACACTGTTCTTGAGGCAAATATACTTGTCATCAACTATTTTGAAGTGAATGTGATGGTTGATTTGATTATCAGCTTCGTTACAATCAACCATTCTTGCATCTTGAGAATTCATGGCATACAAACATTTATTGGTGGCATCTAAAACTAAATGTTCATTTTCATAAGTCCATACACTATGATTACAATCTCCCATTAAAAGTACACTTGTATCTGAATGTAAATTGGTGATAAGACATTCTTGAGTTTTTCTATTCTTAATACGGAAACTAGAATCTAAATTAGCTTCACCAATACCGCACCATTGGCCATCTTCTAAACCCCAGTTATTACCCTTCTCATCAGTCATTACAACTTCTGGATTTACAGAAGAACAACAAGGGTATCCTTCATCCAAAATACTAAATGAACATCTTTCATAACCAATACCACATAATTCCCCATTTTCAATACCCCAGTTACCAATTTCATCAACATATTCAACTTTAGTGTTTTGATCATAACAGCATCTAAAACCAAGATCTGGAAATATAGATGAGCAAGATAAATGTTCATATCTTGGGGATTCTAAAGCAGTAGGAATAATTTTAAATTTACCATCTAAGCATTTAGAATTATCAAATTGTACGCAAAATTTACCATTCTTAACGACAAATTGTTCATATTTGTTGTTCTTTTTACAATAATCCATATATAATTTTTTTCCATCATGATTCAAACATTTAGCATCATAGGATGATACAATAGAATAGAATTGGCCATTTTGTCTAATAAACCATTTATTCTTTTTGTTATTGATACATTTATTATTAGTTTTTATTAATTCTTGTACTTGATCCTGACTGTTAATTATTGTTTTACGTTGAAGGCAAGCTGGATTATCAGTGTCACCTACTGATGATAATGTTTGTATGTAATAATATAAATCAGTATAAACTGAATAATCACCAACTTCAATAGTATTATATTGTAAATTATCTCTTTTGTTCAATCTTTGATCAATACTATTATAAATTCTACGTATTAAATCAGTACTTGGAAAATCTAAAATTAACCATTGATTGTGAATATATGGATTTTTATTAAGATAACTATCTAATTCATTATTTATATAATCAGCAAAATGTTTTACAGTTCTAAAAAGTTTCATAAAAGCTTGTATATTCATAAAATTTATAGTAAGTACATTATCATTTTTATAAAACATAGTAGTATTGGTATGATCTTTTCCATAAATATCATATTCAGTACCATTTTCAAATACCGTTGGAATATTATTATCTAATATTTTATTAACAACATCCCATTTTTCTTTTTTAAGTAAATTATAATTATCTTGCATAAGAAGGATTATATCCTGTGATTCAGCTATTCGTGGATAACATGATTCATGTTTATTTTCTAGAGTATCAATTTTACCAACACCATTGTCTATTACATTTACAGATGGGTTTGAAAGCCACAATTCCTTTTTTACATTCACCCATTTCTGGTATGTCTACTCTTTGGCCTATATAGATTGTTGTATCATTTAAACTGTATGAAAATTCTTTACGTGTAAAAAGAACTATTCTACCTTTTGCTTTTTCAAGAGTTGGGAAATCTTCTTTATCTTGATAGAAAAAATCATTATATTTTTTATTGAATTTTGGAGATGTGTTAGCTATAGAAAGATTAGCAATTGCTTTATAAAAATCATCATCTGTAAAATCATAATTATTATTATCTTTATCTTCTTTTGGTATATGACAATTATCACATTTTAAATGAATAATAACAGTTTCACTTGGATTATTATATAAAAATTCAATAGTTTCATCAAACGCATCAGATAGTAGATACCTAGCATGAGTTTTTTTGTTCCAACAATCAAATTTTTCATGAGTAAGATATATCTGCTGATGTTCATTAGTTTCAAGTCTTATATCTAAATATCTAATTCCATATAGTAATTGTTCATATATATCTAAATCTTGTGTTTTTGCCCAATGTTTTCTAATTTCATATTGAGCAGGAACAGAATTATAATGTACAGCATATGTTCCACTATCATGAGTACCAGGAATATTAATTTGATTTATTCTCGTATCCTTCGATATATTAGACATCCAACTATTATCACTATTGATTGAAGGAGTATAATCACACCAACCAAATTCAGTTAAAGCACGCATAGTTTCATAATCAATATCATAAAAACGTGCATTTGGATATCCCCCAAAATTATCAATAGTTGTTTCATCTCCGTTATTTGTAAAATAACATTTTCCAGCTATAAGATTAACATTACCCTTAAAAGTACATTGATCGGGATCATTTCTTTCAGTAGGATCAAACCTATAACTCACTGATTCACTTCTATAATAACAATCATATAAGATATGCCCATACCAATGTTTTTCTCTATTTTTACATATGTATTTTTTTTCACAATTATTATCAGCAAATAAATATGCGTTTTTGGGAACACCATCTAATTCAAAATATGTACTGACATCTATAGCACCTAATACATAACTAACTGATATATATAAAACACTAATAAACAGTAACTTCATTTTAATAATAATTAAATAATTATTATAAATTATTTTTTGTTAAATAATTATTTTATCAAAAAATCATTTTAAAAAATTTTTATTAAAAATAAATTATTTATAGTTTTAAAATATTTTATAATAATGATTTAGGTATTATTTGATTACTAACATAATATAAATAAAATTTATTTAAATATTTTAAACTATTAGTTTTCAAAAATCTTTTATACTTTAACAATGAATTATTATTTCAAATATTAACATTATTTATGGTGCAATTGAATTTTTTCTTTTACGTTATTAATACTATTTTTTTTGTGACTTCTTACAAAACAACAACAACAACAACAAATAATTATTAATAATAAAATGATAATTCCTGCTTTAAGACAAAATTTTTGTACTTCTATCATAAATTGGTTGTCGGAAGGTCTATAAGTATTTTCTAAACATTTTCCATCTCTAAAACATATATTAGATGAACAATCCGTATCCTTTGTACAAGACTCGCCAAGCATTCGACCACAATTAATATATTTTTCGCTATGTGAAAATATAGTAGCTTCTGTATATATCACATCACAACGTTGAACATCAGAGTTTGCATTATATGTACAAGCATTATTAACACATTTATTCGAAAAACATTGATTGTCACCTTTACAATCAACAGATACATGAATAGTTTCATTGTTATTTTCAGATTCATATGTAAAATTTGCAAAGTAACTCGCATAAGGAACTAAAATATATCTATGAAAATGACCATTTTTGTCAGGAAGTTCAATAAAAGGTTTAATATCACAATCACTTATACATACACACACATTATCTTTACAATAAATTGGATTGATTAGACCACATTGTACTGTTGAATTTCGTATTTGATTAACAATATAACTATGAGAATTTTCTGAAAAATCTTTTATGAAAGTATCAGTTGTGTTAAAACGACTGATAAATTCATCTGGAATATTAGTAGATTCAATATTTATAGTACAATTACAAACACATTGAAGAAATATTATGAAATATATAAATATTAATAAAATAATCATATCAATATATTTTATAAAAAATTTTATCAAATAAATCTTAAATTTTAATTTATTTATTATTTTATTTTATTAATTTTTTTTTTTTGAAGTATTTTATTTTAAAATTTGTTATTTTAACATAGAATATTTTTACTTTTAAAAAAATCATTTTAATATTACAAAATTGTTTTTAAATGTTTCATTTGTACTATAATTTTAAAAATAATTACTGTAGAAAAAAAGATCTAATTCTACTAAAGAACCAAAATGATTGAATAAAATTTAATATAATAATAACCAATAAACTACAGCTCATAAATTAGATTTTTCCGACTGGGTGCAATGAGAACAATGTCATCTGCAAATAATCCTCCACAACAACGTTTAGGTCCAATAC